>JBDHHL010000072.1:0-15890 GCA_039589375.1 Gemmatimonadota bacterium
AAGAACCACCCCATCTCGGTATCGGAGATCCTCCGGTCTCGCCAAGTCGTCGGCAATTTCGTCAAGCCCACCCAGCTGATCCGCTACGAGGGGCTGTCTAGGCTGATCGGCGCCCAAGTCTACGTGAAGCACGAGAACCACAATCCGACGGGCACGTTCAAGATTCGCGGCGGCGTCAATCTCGTGTGGCACCTGCAGCGCGCGGGCGTAGCCGGCGTGATCACCTTCTCCACCGGCAACCACGGCCTGTCGATCGCGACCGCGGCGAAATTGTACGGCCTGGACGCGGCCGTCGTCGTGCCCGAGCGTAACAATCCAGCCAAGAACCGAGCGATTCGCGAGTGCGGCGCCGAGCTGATAGAAGCAGGAAGGACGTTCGAAGAAGCGGCGCTGAAGGTCGACGAACTCTGTCAGGAACGCGGCCTGTACTACGCACACCCCGCCGACGAGCCGCTGCTGATCAATGGGGTGGGCACAGGATTTCTGGAGATCGCCGAGGAGCTGCCGGACCTGGACGTCGTGATGGTCCCACTCGGCGCAGGCAGCGAGGCCGCGGCGGCGATCACCGCGCTACGCGACCTTTGCCCGAAGGCCTCGATCATCGCGGTGCAGGCCGAGAGTTCTCCGGCGGCCTACCATTCGTGGCTGGAGAAGCGCATCTGTCAGGCCCCGAACGACACGTTTGCCGGTGGGTTCGCCACCGGGAAGGCCTACGAGGTGCCGTTCGCCGTCTACAAGGATGGCTTGGACGACTTCGTCTTGCTGACGGAGGATGAGATCTACGACGGGATCGGTGCCGCCTTCTACTACACCCACAACCTCGCCGAAGGCGCCGGCGCGGCGACCATCGCGGCGGCCTACAAGATCAGAGACGCCTTGAACGGAAAGACGGTCGTTCTGCAGATGAGCGGCTGCAACGCGTCACCGGCGGAGATCATAGAAGCTGCCAAACGAGTGCCGTTCCACGAGGGATACTAGAGATCGAATACCGAATATCGAATACCGAACATCGAAGATCGATGATCAAAGAGAACTCGCAAATCGATCATCGGCTAGCGGCTATTGAATATCGAAGGCAACCCACCACGGCCATCGCGGTCTAGCACTGTGACTGGGAGGTTGAGATGATCGCTCAACAGGAACCAGGGCTGGAGAAGAAGGCTCACGGCTACTCCAGGAGAGCATTCGTCAGAACTCTGGTCGGAGGCTCGGCCCTCTCCGTCGTCGCTCTCAACAAGCTGAACGCAGCCGTGTACGAGAGCCTGGCCTCTCTGAACCAGGACTACCTGCAGGATCCGTCTCCCGACGGCGCCTATTGGGACGCGGTGCGAGAGCACTTCATGTTCGAGGACGGGCTCATAATGATGAACAACGGGACGGTCGGGCCGATGCCGAGGCCCGTCTTCGATACGCTGGTCGAAGCATTCAAGGTCCAGTGTACGAGTCCCTGCGATGTCTATGGCTTTCTCCCTCGCAGGAGAGAGGAAGTCCGAAGGAAGCTGGCCGGGTTCATCAACGCTTCGCCGGACGAGGTCGTGCTGACCCGCAACACCACCGAGGGGATGAGCTTCGTTGCCAACGGACTGGACCTGGGGCCGGGCGACGAAGTCGTGATGTCCAGCATGGAGCATCCCGCCGGTATTCACCCGTGGAGGCTGAAGGCGAAGCGATCCGGGATCACGATCAAAGACGTACCGATCGGCCTGCCCCCGCAGAGCGTGGAAGAGATCACCGAAGCGTTCGAGCGAGCCATCACGCCGCGCACCCGGGTGATCAGCATCAGTCACACGGTCTACATCTCCGGCCTGATCGCTCCCATCAAGGAGCTGAGCGAGATTGCCCACCAGAACGACATACTGCTGTTGGCCGACAGCGCGCACGGCCTGGGGATGTTGGATCTCGATATGAAAGCGCTGGGGGCGGACTTCTTCACGTCGAGCCCGTACAAGTGGCTGGGCGCGCCCACCGGCTGCGGCCTGATGTACGTGAGGGAAGAGGCGCAGGATCGGCTGTGGCCGACCATCGCGTCAACGGGCTGGGACAGCGACCAGACCGCCAGGAGGTTCGAAACGCTGGGTCAGAGAGCCGACCCGATCATGATCGCTCTCGGGGAGGCCATCGATTTTCAGGCCATGATCGGCAAGGAGAGAATCGAGCGGCGGGTCAAGTCGCTGGCGAGCCACCTGAAGACGGGCCTGGAGGAAATCGACGGCGTTCGCCTGCACACGAGCCAGGATCCGTACCTCAGCGGTGGACTGACCGCCTTTTCGATGGAAGGGGTCGAGCCGGAGCGGATCGTGGACTACCTGAGGGAGAAATACAACATCGTCGTCAGAACGATTGGCAGCGAAGAAACCGGGACGCGCGGGGTGAGGGTGTCCACCCACATCTTCGTCACCCTGAAGGACGTCGACATGCTGCTCGAGGGGGTGCAGCACCTGGCCCAGCGGGCGTGAGCGCTCCCGTCTTCGTTTGCCGACATAGGAGGCCATCATGCGGTTCGTTGCACGCTCTTTGCTCACCCTGGCTGCCGTCGCCCTACCACTCGTAACGGTCGCGGCATGCTCCCAGCCGAATCCCGCGTCCGAGAAGGCCGAGATCGAGCGAGTCATCAACAACTCGATCGGCTGGGCGCTGACGAAGGACAAAGACCTGCTCTACAGCTCCCTGGCCCAGGATTCCGCCTTCTTCATCTATCACCCGACGTCGCGGACGACCGTAGCCGGCTGGTCAGAGTTCGAGCCGCTGGTGGAGGGCTGGATGGACCCGGCCTTCAGGGCCACGCGATTCGAGGTGAAGAACCTGCGCATCAACCCCTCCGAGTCCGCTACGGTGGCCTGGTTCTCCGCGCTGCTGGATGACTTCGGCGAGTGGCAAGGCGAACCGGTCGGGTGGGAGGATGCCCGCTGGACGGGAGTGCTGGAGAAGAGAGATGGCCGCTGGGTGATCGCGCAAATGCACTTCTCGTTCTCGGAGGAACAGATGCAGACCGCGGAGGAGACCGCAGAGGGTCAGAGCTAGGCTCGAGACATCGGACCGGGGGTTGGTCATGGAACCGCTCACCTATCTGGGCTTCGCCATTCAGGTGCTCGCCGTCGCTTTCGTCGTCTTTCGCGTCGTCGTGCGACGTGAGTATTTGAGGGCCGGCCGTTTGACGCCGCTGTCCACTTTGCTCGAGTGGCTCGCTATCGGCTCCTGGGTCTGGTTCTGCTGGGTGAACCGTCCATCCGATTGGCCGGCCGTCCACGTCGGCCCCGCGTTGCAGGTCGTCGGTTGGGTCCTCCTTTTCATCGGCGGCTGGGCGGTCGCGCTGGCGGGCATGCTTAGGCTGGGGCTCCGCCGCACGCACGGGCTGCAGGTGAACGCGCTGCGGCAAACAGGCCTCTATCGCCTGACCCGCAATCCCCAGATAGTGGCCTTCTTGACCGCGATAGCCGGCTACGTGGTGCTCTGGCCCACCTGGCGACACGTCGGCACGCTCGTCCTGCTCGTGGTGGTATGCCACATGATGATCATGACCGAAGAGGAGCACCTGCGTGACGTTTTCGGCGACGAGTACGAGCGCTACTGCCAGCGTGTCCCACGCTACGTGGGACTCAGGCGACCCGCGCGCGCCGACTAGCACCCGAGGCTGAGCGGCGTGCAGCTCGTGTTGTCGGCCTAGCGTCAGCGGCTCTGGAAATACGCGTCGATGCCCGCCGCTATGGCCCGCGCCATCCTGTCCTGCCCCGCCTGCTCCGCGATGAACGCCTCGTCATCGGGCTGGGTCAGGACCACCATCTCCACCGTCACGACCGGCACCTTGGAGAAGATCGAGCCGGTAAGAGCGCCCTGCCGGCTGCCCACGTAGGTCTTCGAGTCGCCTTTGATGCCGAGGTCCGTCCAATCGGATCCCAAGACCTCGATCATCGCCGGATGGAACGACTCGGCCAGGGCCCGGCTGCCGTCGATCACATCGGAGGTCGGCCCCGTGACACCGAAACGCGTGCCCTCACGGTCGGGATAGAACGTCGCGGTGCCGCTGTGGCTTCCGGCATCGCAGTGCAGCCGCACCATGAGGTCGGCCGAGTTGTAGTTGGCGATGTCGGCGCGGTGGCGGTTCGTGACCACCTCGTCCTCCACCAGCTTGGTCATGATGACCTCGTACCCCCGCTCTTCCAGGATGGCGCGGAGTTTATGGCCCACGACCCAATTGACGTGGTTCTCCGTCAGTCCCGACGGTCCCTTGGTCCCCTCGCTGGTCTCGGACGGGTGGCCCGGGTCGAGCACGACAAGGCGAGTAGATGTGCCTAGGCTCGAACAGGCGCAGGCGGCAAGGAGACCCAGCGATAAGTAGCGGAGGGAGAGTGTTCTCGGTCGACGCATGGTTCTTCTACCTTTCATCTCATGGCACGAGAGTCCCCGCCATCACATCCCACGCGGCTGCCACTCGCGCGCGCCGCCGGGCTGCGGCTCGGGTAGCGGCACGTGGCGCGGAATGACGACCCGGCCGTCCTCTACCACCACCTCTCCGTCCCGGACCACGTAGCGGACGTTCTCCAGATCGCGCAGGTTCGCGTCCGGCCTGCCCTCGACCACCAGCACGTCGGCCAGCTTGCCCGGCTCGAGCGTCCCCAGCTTGTCGGCCATGTCCAGCAGCTCGGCGTTGATCCGCGTCGCCGCCATCAGCGCCTCCGGCGTCGAGTAGCCGGCCTCCACGAACATCTCGAGCTCCCTTATATATGAGGCCGGTAGGTACCGGAACCAGTTCATGACGAGGTCGGTGCCGACCCCGCTCTTGACCCCGGCCTCGCGCAGGCGGCGCAGCATCTCCACGTTGTCGTCCTTCGAAAAGGTGAAGCGCCGCGAGGTCGAGCCCCAATACCCGCCGGACAGGTCGAAGATGTAGACGTAGGGGATCAGCGTGGGAACGGCCGCGACACCGTTCTGCGCCATCCGGCGGATCGCCGCGTCGCTGCGCGGCAGCGGGTGTTCGATCATTTCGACGCCCGCCTCCACGGCCCAGTCAACGTAGAACGTCTCGCAGTCGCAGGTGATCTTCAGTCCCAGCGCGTGGGCCTCCTCGACGGCCGCCCTGACCTCGGCGGGGCTGAAGTGGCTGGCGATCTTGATCGCGTCGGCACCCGCCTTGAACATCTCGCGCACCGCCTCGCGCCAATCGTCCGGCCCCGATGCCTCGCGCACAGCGCCGTACAGCGGCGAGGTTGGACCCAAACCTTCCGCCCCGTGTCCACCGGTCCCGGTGATCAACATCCCGACCGGAAACACACGAGGACCGGGAATCCGCCGCTCGCGCACCCATTCCTTCAGCCGGAAGGGGACGTCCTGCATGGAAGCCACGTCCCGGACGCTGGTAATGCCGCTCTCGATGAAGAAACGAAGTCGCTCTACGCCGCGCAGCGTCGCGTCCGCTTCGTCGGTCGCGTGGGCGAGCGGTACGCCGGCTTCCGTGTACGTCAGGTGCGTGTGCATGTCGATCAGTCCGGGCATCACCGTCATACCGGTTACATCGACGACCCGCGCATCCGCCGGCCAGTCCGTCGATCCGGGCGCGAGGATGCCGGTGATGACGTTCCGCTCGATTACCAGCGTGCCCTCCCGAACCGCCGCACCGGTGCCGTCGAAGATGCGGCCGCCCCGCAGCACGACCGACCCCTCCGGGCCCGCCGGGTCCGGCGACACGGGGACGCGCCGGGGATCGTCGGACACACGGGTCTCGGGGCGGATGAAGCGGCGCCGGTCCTCGGTACGCTCCTGGCCCAGTACGGGCCTCCCGGCGACCAGCAGGCAGAGGAACAGGACCGCTGCCGCGCCTCTCGTGGCGATTAGCGAAAGCTTCGCGGGATTCATGAGCGTCTCTCCAGCGGTTTGGGCTTTAGCGGACGAATTGGAAACACAACCTATGGATCTGCTCGGTGCTGGTCTATGGACCGTACCGGGTACGCGAGAGTCAGACCTACTATCGGTGAGGATCCAGCCACGCGTGTGGAGAACTCACGGCGGTCAGGGTTGATCTACTGGTTCGTGACCGGAGCCCGCGGTATCTTGGTGCAAAAGAGGGTTAACAGCTTGAATGAGCTGGATCACCTGCGCTCCGCACTTTCCGACCGCTACCGTATCGAAGGAGAGATCGGCCGCGGCGGGATGGCGACGGTCTACGGCGCCGAGGACCTGAAGCACAAACGCCGCGTCGCCATCAAGGTAATGGACCCCGAGCTCGCATCGATGCTGGGAAAGGAACGCTTCCTGCGCGAAATCGAGATCGAGGCCAACCTCCAGCACATAAACATTCTGCCGCTCCACGACTCCGGCGCGGCGAACGGCTTTCTCTACTACGTGATGCCGTTCGTGGAGGGCGAATCGCTGCGCGCACGCATCAACCGCGAGAAGCAACTGCCACTGCGTGAAGCGGTCGCCATCACGCGGGAGGTCGCCGACGCGTTGAGCTACGCGCACGAACGCGGCGTCGTGCACCGCGACATCAAGCCGGAGAACATCTTGCTGTCCGGGGGACACGCGGTGCTCGCCGACTTCGGCATCGCGCGCGCCGTAGGCACCGCCGGCGGCAAACGCGTCACCGCCAGCGGGCACTCGATCGGCACACCGGCCTACATGAGCCCAGAGCAGGCGAGCGGGGACGCGGATCTAGACGGCCGCAGCGATCTGTACTCGCTGGCCTGCGTTCTGTACGAGATGCTCGCCGGCGAGCCGGTGTTCAGCGGGCGCACGGCACAGGCGCTGTTTGCCAAGCACATGCTGGAACCGCCACCCGCGATCCGGATCCTCCGTCCCGCCGTTCCCGCCGAAATCGAGGGCGCCATAGAGAAGGCGCTGGCCAAGACGGCGACCGACCGGTTCGAATCGACTTCCGAGTTCGTCAGCGCGCTGGAGGCTCCTGCCGAGGTCATAGTACGGCCTCCACCCGAGCCGACGGTCGTCGAAGCGCTCGACGCCGAGAGAGTACCCGAGGAGGAACTGGGGCTATGGCAACGGTTGGTGGGACACGTACGCGTCAGACGTCGGCTCGGCCTAATGGCAGCGGCCGCACTCGTCGTCGTGGCTGGACTGTACTCGGTCGATCGCTGGCTGTTGGACGGTCGTGAGCTGGACCGCAACCGGATCGTCGTCTTTCCGTTCACTGTTTCGCCGCGCGAACTGCAAATTTCTGGAGAAGATGTCGCTACACTGATCGGCTATGCCTTCGAGCGGACCGGAGAGCTGACCCGGATCGACGGCTGGCAAGCGCTCGATGAATCTCAACGCTCGCAGTCTCTGTCGCGCAGCAGCGCGCGCTCGATTGCCCAATCGTTTGGCGCGGCGTTCTACGTGGCCGGGCGCGTGTTCCTGGGTGGCGACTCCGTCCGCGTGCTGGTCGAATTGCACGACATCGAAAACCGCTCACTCCTGGCTAGTAGCGACTATTCCAGCACCGCGGATGAAGGTTGGGATCAGCGGGAGAGCGAGAAGGCCGCTCAAGAGCTGATTCCCGCGCTCCTACCGGCGCAGCCGGCCTTCGAGCTCGCCTCGTTGAGCGGCAGGTCCCAGGCGATCGAAGCCTTCCTCGCCGGCGAGCGCGCGTTCCGCCGCGCCCGATTCAGCGAAGCTCTAGAGAGCTACCAGGCGGCGCTCGACGCGGACTCGCTGTTCGCACTCGCCGCGCTCAAGGGCACCCGGGCGGCCTTGTGGCAGCACGACGGCTCGCGGGCGAGGCAAATGCTCGACATAGCGTTGAGACAGTCGGCGTTGCTCACGCCCTTCCAGGCCCAATTCGCCAACGGGCTCGACGACTATCTCTTGGGCCGGGCGGACTCTGCGGTCGCCCGATTCCGTCAGGCGTTCGCCGTCGCCCCGGAATGGTGGGTGCTGGCGCGGTTAGGCGAGGTCTATTGGCACTTCCTGCCGAGAGAATCGCCGCTCGATTCGCTGGCCGAGGCCGCTTTCCTCGAGGTGCGCCACAACGATCCGGACTTCAAGCCGGTGCTGTTCCACTTGATCGAGATCGCCGTCCGCAAGGGACAGATCCGACGCGCCGAAGGTCTACTTGGGCAGTTTCGCGACGCCGAACCGGACTCGAGTCGGCTGGCGGTCGCCGAGTTGATGTTGGAGTGCGTCAAGACATCGCCGGAAACGGTCGACTGGCAACGAGCCGTGCTGAACGATCCAGCGAACGTGTTTGAAGCGGCCCAGTCACTCGCCACCGGCGGCATGCAGCCAGCGTGCGCAGGCGCCGGATGGAGGGGGATACTGGCCCACGCGAACACCACCACCGCATCGGGCATAGCCTACCACTTTGGCGCACTGCTGGGCCTGCAGAGCTTGCTGGTAGCCCAGGGACAGACCGAGGAGGCCAGGGAACTCCTGCAGGCGTCCGAGCCGACATACGGGCCAGCCATACACCACATGTACCTGTTCAACACGATCGCCGGCGCCGACATGCGCGCGGAAGCCATCCCAAGCGTTGAGGATCGCAGACGCAGGGTTCAAAACGGTGAGTACCGCTTCGGACTTCCTCCCTGGCTGGTTGGAATCTGGGAGGTGCACGAAGGTCGGGTAGAAGCAGCACGATCCGCCGCCGACTCGCTCGCGGCTCTGGTCGTTCGCAGGGATTCCCGGCGCGACCGGCTGCTGAGCAAGAGCCTCGAGGCACGCGTGACGCTCCTGGCTGGCGACTCCAGCCGCGCGCTGGCTCTGCTGCAGCAGCTGGTTCCCACGAAACACTACGTGCACGAGTCTCGCCCATGGGAGTTTCTCCCTGCCGAGCATCTCGCGCTCGCGGAGCTGCTCTACGCGCGCGGCCGGTACGCCGAGGCGTTAGACGTCGCCGCCAACTTCGACGCGCCGGCTCGACCTCCTGCCGACCTGATATACTTGCCGGCCAGCCTGTCGCTGCGCATCCGTATCGCCCGCGCGCTGGGCGACGAAGAGCTGGAGGGACGCTGCCGGCGCCGACTGAGCGCGCTCGGTCGCGAGGATCTCCTGGAGTCCAGCTAAACGCCAGCCGGCCATCTTCGTGTGTGCCACAGGATGGACCCAGCTGCGCAGGCGCGGCTTGCCCCCCGGAACCTAGACGAGCCGCGCCCAACCTTTATCGGATTCGGTCACGCCATGCCGCTCCGGCTACGGCTCTGGTTCCTCGTCCTCCCGCCAAGGTGTTGGCGGAGGATCGCCCGGGTCTCCAGCGGCGGCTCCCAGATTGCTTTCTAGTCGAATGATGTCGTCGCGGACGTTCTTCCCCCATTCGACCATGGAATCCATCCACCCCAGCAGCCGTTTGAGTTCCTCTTTGTTATTCTCGTCCAGCGCCACCGGGAACTGATGCTTCGGTGGTACCCACGGATCCGGCCAATGCTTCTTTCGATAACCCGGTTTCATTTGGGCCTCCTTGTGACGGTACTAGGACATGGTTTGAAACTGACGGTGATCTCGATCAACGCAGACGCTGCAGCACAGTCGGACACAGGACGTTTGTGAAAACCCCGGCCTACGCGGCAGACTGCCCAGTGGAGTGCGGCCTGGTAGTATGGCGTACACCTGCGGACCGTGCGTGGGATAAACCAGCTCGGTGGACGGCGGGAATCAGAAAGCAACAACACAGCCGAGGACCTCTCGGGGTAGCTATGACCCCACAGCCCTCACCCAACATGAAAGGTAGATAATAAATAGTACCATGTTTCTAGCCGTTCCGACAGGAGCAGCGCAGCGCGTTTGCGCGCTATCGGGGCCGAAACTTGCCTCCAAACCGGCTCGTAGGTATCATCAGGACGTCTACAGCCATGCTGGGCCTTCGCAGAATCTTGTATCGTTTGCCGGGATGCTATCCCCGGCCGCCGTCCGTGCCCGGCTGCTATCCTCAGCCGCCGTCGACACCGACTTGCTATCCCCAACCACCCGATCCCATAGAGAGACTCCCTAGCAAGAAGCGCCGCGCAATCCGCTCGAAACGGCGGAAGCGGAAGGCGCAACCGCCAAGACGAACGAACTGAACCGAAGGAGGCTTTCAATGAGCGAACCGCAGGCGGCGCAGTACAAGACGCCGTTCCTGGTCCTGGCCGCCCTGTTCGTCATCTGGGGCATCTTGGGATTGATCGACCTGCGCAACGTGCCCTACTCCGGCTTCATCACCGACGGCAACAACACGGTGACCCGCATCGACGCCGGCAGCCCCGCCGAACGCGCCGGCCTCAGGGTCGGGCACTACATCCGAAGCATGGGCGGCATACCGGTGGAGAACGCGCGAGCGCTGGCCGCGCGGCCGCGCCCGGAGGTCGGCGAGACGTGGACGCTGGTTGTAGAGCAACGCGATCCGACCGTGCTCGCCGCCGGCGAAGAGGCTCCCGCCACCGAGAACGTCGACATCACCTTTGCCGCGTCACCCGGAAGACAGACGTTCCTGGGGTACGCGGCCGTACTGATCGGGCTGTGCTTCATCGTCTTCGGGCTGATGCCGTACATGCGCGTCCCCACCCGCAGCTCGACGCTGCTGGCGCTGGTCGGACTTTTCCTGGGCGTGGCCTTCTTCGCCGGGCCGTACTTGACGTCGTACTGGCTGCGCACGATAGCCTACGCGCTAACGGAGTTTCTGCTCATCCTCGCCTGCGTCTTCCTCCTCCATTACGTGATGGAGTTCCCGCAGCCGAAAGCGATGCTGGCCAAGAAGCACACGCTGAAGGCCATCTACGTTCCGGCGCTGCTCGTTGCGCTGTTCGTGCTGTTCATCTTCATCTTCCAGCCGACGGCGACCAGTGCCTTCAATATCCTCGCGAGGTCGCTGTTCGGCCTCTTCGTGGTCGTCTATTTCGGCCTCGCGCTGGCGGCGATGATACACAGCTACGTGAAGGCGAGCGCGCAGGAGAGGTCCGACTACGGCCTGAACCTGATGCTGATCGGAGTCCTGATCGGGTTGCTGCCGATCACGATCGCGGTGCTGATAGTCGTGCTCGCGCCCACGGTCGTCATGCCCGGCAGCGACTTCTACTTCCTGACGTTCATACTCATCCCCATCACGCTGGCTCTGGCCGCGATGAGGAAGGAAGCCGTGCCGGCCGAGGCACGTGCGAGGGTGCCGCTGATGTAGCCGGCATCACTAATACACCCACGAGCGAAGGGGCGGTGCTTCCCGGCCGCCCCTCGTTCGGACCTCCCGAGAGCTGACAGCACCCCACAGGACCGCCGCCGGCCGGCCACCCCCTTCACGTCACCGAACTGCAACCCCTTGCCGTAGCGCCTCTTAGCATGCATTATGTAACGACAGCTGTAGCAGGTTAGGCTGACCAGGGGTGGTCGAGCATGACGCGTGGGGTTGTGTCAGCCAGAGGAAGTCCGTCCAAACGGCGGTGCGGTCTGCGGGAGTCTTATCCGCGGCCGCCTTCCGTAGGGGGATATTATCCCCGATCTCCATCGATTCCTACGCGCTTTCCTCGCCCATCCCATCTTCCAAACGAACTCCCTTTAAGAAAAGACGTCACGGTTTCGCCGTCACGGTACGGCTGCCTCAGCCGTCACAGCCAAGGAGCGTTCGAGGATGATCCGCTCTTCTAATAACGGCGCGGAGTCTGCGGCCGACTTTCACATCCTCTCGTTCGAGGGCCCCGATGAGTACGCCCGCGCTGGCGGTATCGCCAGCCGCATCACCAACCTAACACAGACGCTCGCCGAGGAGGGACACAACTCGCACCTCTGGTTCATCGGCGATCCTCAGCGCCCGGGGCACGAGACGACGGGCCACTTGACCCTCCACCGCTGGTGTCAGTGGATTAGTGACCACCATCCCGGCGGCGTGTACGATGGCGAGGAATGGAAGCGGGCCGACTACGCTTCCTCCCTACCGCCGATCCTGTTCGACCAGTACGTACAGCCGCGGTTGGAGAATCCCGGCCGCCGCGTCGTCGTGATGGCCGAGGAGTGGCAGACGGTGGACGCCGTGCTCCATCTCGATGCACTGCTGCGGAACGCCGCGCTACGCGACCGGGTGACGATTCTGTGGAACGCGAACAACGTCTTCGGCTTCGAGCGGATCGACTGGCAGCGCCTGGCGGCGGCGGCCACCATCACCACAGTCAGCCGCTACATGCGGCATCTCATGTGGAAGCTCGGCGTGGATCCGCTGGTCATTCCCAACGGGATCGGACCGGACTTCCTGAAGCCGCCTGACCGCGAGGCGACCCTCGCCTTCCAGGAGGCGTTCCGCGACCGGCTCGTGCTAACCAAGGTGGCGCGCTGGGATCCCGACAAGCGCTGGCTATTGGCCGTTGACATCGTGGCCGAGCTCAAGCGCCGCGGCTGGCGGCCGCTGCTCGTCGCGCGCGGCGGCGTGGAGTCGCACGGGGCCGAGGTGCGCGCCCGGGCCGAGGGATCCGGATTGCGTATGGTCGAGCGCGAGATTCCGGAACCGGCCGAGCACAACCTGGTCCGCAGCTTCGAGAATCTGGGCGACGCCGACGTCGTGAGCCTGCGTTCTTACCTTACTCCCCCAGTGTCCCGCATCCTGTTCCGCAGTTCTGCGGCCGTGCTCGCGAACAGCGGGCGCGAACCTTTCGGCCTTGTAGCACTCGAGGCAATGGCGGCGGGCGGCGTCGCCTGCGTTGGCGGCACCGGCGAGGACTACGCGGTGCCAGGATGGAATTCCCTGCTGGTGCAGACTCAGAATCCACTGGAGTTCCTGGGTCTGCTCCAGCACATCCTGACCAACCCCGAGCAGAATCGGGCCGTCCGGACTCGCGCGACACAGACGGCGCGATGCTACACATGGAACGAAGTCATCCGGCGTGACTTGCTTCCGCGCATTTCCATGACGTCGGAGAACGGCAATGCACCGCCCGTTCCTCGGCAGCGAGCCCCCCGTCGGCGCCGCGCGCCGGTCTACGCGTCGACGTCCCCAACCGGCCCCAGTGCACCCAGGGCCTCCAGTCGCTGACGGTAGCGAGCCTCAGGCTCAGAGCAGCCAGATCGCGGCCAAGACACCGAGCCAGAGCAGTGCTGCCGCACTCAGGAGCCAAAGCTCGAGGCGCTCGACCCTCTGGGGACCTGCCCGCCCGTGGTACCAGGCGAGGATAGATACGAACGGCGCCCCGAGGAGATACGAGAGGGTGACGTCGATGGCGCCTTCGCCCAGAATACCACGTCCCGCCGCGATTTGAACCAGCTCGACAAGCACTAATCCACCACCCACGTAGGCACCCGCCCAGTGTAGCACTCGGCGCCAGATCAGTCGTGCGATGAAGCCTTCCGGCTCTTCAGCAAGCGGATCGCGTGGCGAGCGGAGCTTTTCGGCAATGTGGGAGGCGCTAGGCCGGCTTCGCGGCTCCTTGGCCAGGCACTGCTCCAGCAGCCTCTCCATATCCCGATCGACATCCGGGCGCAACTCGGACAGCTTTCGCGGCTGCGCCTCCTCATGAGCCCTGTACAGCTCTGACTTCGTCTCCCAAGTGTAGGGGCTGTCTTCGGCCAATACCTGGTAGCCAAGTAGACCCAAGGAGTAGATGTCGCTCCGCTCGGTGACGACCTGCGCTTTCGCTTGCTCCGGGCTCATCCAGAGGGGATCGGTGACCTGCTCGCCCGTTCTCGTGATCCTAATCGGTCTCCCCCCCGCCTTCGCCAGAATCGCCGCGATCCCGAAGTCGGTCAGCAGGCAGCGGCGGCCCTCCTCGTCACACAATATGTTGGCCGGTTGCACGTCCCGATGGACTATCCCCCTGCGATGGGCGGACGCCAGCGCCGAGGCCACCTGCGCCAGGAACTGGCGCGCATGCTCGTTCGTCAGCCGCCCCTCCAACCGCAGCTTGTCAGCCATCGACGGCCCGTCGACGTACTGCATGACGAAGTAAGGCAGACCATTCGACAACGAGCCCGCCCAATGCAGCGCCGCTATGTTCGGGTGGGTCAAGGAAGCGACCGCCAGCACCTCGCGCTCGAAACGCATCCGCGCCCTCTGATCGGAGGCGAGCCTGGGAGAGAAGACCTTGACGGCCACGCGGCGCTCGAGCCCGGGCTCTTCGGCGAGGTAGAGGTTGGAGTTGGGGCTCTGACCCAGCCTTCGTATGATCCGAAGTCTCGGTGCCAGCTCCTCCCTAACGAGCTGATCGATGTCCTCAGGAGTCGCGACCCGCGGTTCCAAATCAGTCTGACCCAGCCTTCGTATGATCTGAAGTCTCGGCGCCAGCTCCTCCCTAGCGAGCTGATCGATGTCTTCAGGAGTCGCGACCCGCGGTTCCGAGTCAGCCGACGATGGCGTCACCGGCTCGGACGTGTCTGCCTCGGTGGCTTCACCCAGGAGCGGGTGTTCCGGCGCAACACCGGACCGGACCCCCTCAACCATGGTGACCGTCTCCTCAAGCGGCTGTACACCCAGCTCCCGATCCACACGCTGCCGGTAGGCTTCGTACAGATCCAGCGCCAGCGCGCGGTCGCCGGAAAAGGCCAGCAAGGCGATCAGCGCATGCTGCGCCTCGTCCTCAAGCGGCTCCAGCTTGGCCCAGCGCCATGCGACATCCAGCGCGCCCGCGATGTCGCCCGCATGGTACCGTGCAGCGATGACCTTTTCGAATCCCTTGCGCGCAAGGCTGCTCACCCAGGCCCCAGTGCGGCTCTTCCAATCGTCGAATTCCGGTGTCTCCGGCAAGTAGAATTGATCGAGAAACGGGCCTCGATAGAGTTCGACCACCTCGTCCCAGCGCTCCTCCTGCCCCGCCGCCTGCAGACGTTTCACATCGACCGTCACCGTCGCGCCCAGGTCGACCTGGTCGCCGTTCGCGTGCAAGCAATCTTCGCCTAGCTCTTTGCGCAGAGCGTGCAGAGCTTGGGAGAGCGAGTGGCGAGCACTCTTGTCCGGCTTCTCTGGCCAGAACATGCCCACCAAGTTGTCTCGGGACACGGGACCCTCGACCCCGATGTAGGATAGGAGGGCAACCTTCTGCTTGTGGCTAGACAGTCCGGTGCGCTCGGCACCGTCTTGCCGAATGGAGGACGTGCCCAGGGTGATTAGCTCGATCATGATAGGCTCCTGGTACGTCGGGGCGCGGCGATCTCGATCTCGCGCAGAAAGTGGTCCGACCCCACGGACGCGGCTATCTCGGGCCTCTAGACCTTGATCGCGACCGGTCGGTGGAGCTTGACGTCCTCGGCCAGATAGACCAGGGCCATTCCACCGCGACCTAGCTCGCGCTGGACCTGGTAACGATCGCCCAGTTGCGCCTGGACTTGATCTGGGTCATCCAAGGCAACCACCGACCTGCAGTTGTAGACGTGATCGAGGTGAACATGGGCTGCCGCTCCCAGCTCGCAGACTCTGGAAACACGGCCCCCTCAGCCTTATCCCGGACAGCTAGAAAGGATTAATTCTATTGTAAGCTAGTGTGCTATCTGCGGATTACGCAACGACTTTCATGCGGACCTGGGGCGCCTATTCGGTCGGCACGCTCTTCGTGGCTGTAGACAGATCCCTTGTTTTGTCCGTGTTAGCGTCTGCCGAGCAGCCTCCTCTTGTGGCTGTTCTTCAAGGCCGCCGCCACCCTCTTCTCGTCCATCCAGTCAGGATAGGGAATCGTTAGGCCGGGAACAGGGCTCAGGCTGATGAGTTGCCGCTGATGCTTGTGGATCGCCGTATCCGCCAGTAGATAGCCATGATTCACGAGCACTTTGATCTCGGCTTCGGAGAAAGCATCGAGATCGGTGCGCACTTCGGCGATCACGTTCTCCACCAGCGCTGGCGGATAGCACGGACGGTCTGGCAGCTCGTAGTTCTCGACCAGACTGCCGATGCCCCAATACGTGCCGGCCAGTTCACCCGACAAGAAGTTGGAGATGAGCCATCGCTTGCGCAGGGCGTTGACCTGGTTGCCAACGATATCCATATAGCGCTTGAGTCGGCGGAAGAGGCCCTTATCCGGCTCAGG
>JBDHHL010000073.1:0-15596 GCA_039589375.1 Gemmatimonadota bacterium
CGCTGACACCGCTCCGGCGGCTGCCGCAGGCCGGATAACCATCCCCAGCGTCAGGCCGCTGGCCACGGCAGGCACAACTACGAGTCCGGTGAACACTCTTCGCCTTCTGTTTGATCGATTTAACATACCTCGCCTCGCGGGCGTGAATTGCCTACGGATGCCACGTCAGAACCCCCATCGGGGGTCCGCGCGTCAGATCACGCTTTTCTGGAGCGAGGTTACGGTTTGGGAGGTGGTGGAAGTGGTGTGGGAATCAGATACGTCGCGCTGCTCGGCCCTTCGCCAGCCGGCGCGAGCTCGCCGGCAGGCGTGAAGTCGATGGACTTCATCGGGACGACCGCGACGCTGCTGTGGGCGCAGCTGGCCATCCCCAGGCAATACCGCATCTCGCAGGAATCACAATCCTCGGACTGCTGCGTGACGCCCTCGTTGGCATGCCCGCTCTGTGGGACACAATGCGACATTCCTGATCGCTCCGCCGAACTGGCTTCGGCCAGGGACAACAGTAAGGTCGCGGCTATTCTATACATCGGAAATCAAGCTATACGACACTTCGCATTAATTCAAGTTCCGGGTACACGAAGCGCAAGCGGCATGCCGCGGAGCCTGCGTGGCTAACGACCCGCCTTCACGCGCTCGACATAAGCGTGGACGTTGCGCTCCAGGATGTCCAGCGGCACCGCTCCGCTGCCGAGCACCACGTCGTGGAATTCGCGTAGGTCGAAGTCCCCGCGAAGCTCGCGCCGGGCCTCCCGGCGCAGTTCCCGGATCTTCAGCTCGCCCATCTTGTAGGCGACCGCCTGGCCGGGCCAGGCGATATAGCGGTCGACTTCCGCCTCGATGTTGTGCAGGCTGAGCGCTGAATTCTGTGCCACGAAATCGATGGCCTGCTGCCGCGTCCAGCCCAGGTAGTGCATGCCCGGATCCACCACCAGCCGGCAGGCGCGCCACATCTCGTAACTCAGCCTGCCGAAGTCGCTGTACGGATCCTGGTAGAAGCCGACCTCCAAGCCCAGCCGTTCGGAGTAGAGCGCCCAGCCTTCTACGAACGCCGTAAAGCCGGAGAAGCGGCGGAACTCGGGAAGACCCTCGATCTCCTGCTGCAGCGCGATCTGCAGGTGGTGGCCGGGCACGGCCTCGTGGAAAGACAGCGCCTCGATCTCGTAGAGCGGCCGGCTGGGCAAGCCGTACGTGTTCACGTTGTAGTATCCGGCCCGCGTGCCATCGCCGGCGCCGGGGCTGTAGTAGGCCGCGGTCGTCTTCGGGGCTATGAAGGCTGGGATTTCTCTAATCCCGTACGGCAGGCGTGGCAGCGTCTTGAACAGCTTGGGCAGCTGCCCATCCATCCGCTTCAGGACCAGGCTGGCCCTACGAAGAAGCTCATCCGGCTCGCTGACATAGAAACGCTCGTCCTCGCGTAGGAACTCGATGAATTCCTCGAAGTCGCCCTCGAATCCAACCCGCCGGATGATTCTCTCCATCTCCTGTCGGATTCGCTGGACTTCGATCAGTCCGACCGAGTGAACCTCAGGCGGTGTCAGGTCGAGGGTGGTGAAGCGGCGCACCCGGTGCTCGTAGAAAGTCTTGCCGTTGGGAAGCTGCGACGCCTCGATCACTTCACGGGCGGACGGATAGTACTCTTCGGTCATGAAGGTCAGGAACTTCTCGTATCCGGGTACGACGGACCCAGAGATGGCCTCCCTCCCTTCCCTGACGAGACGATCCCGCTCTTCCTCGGGAACGGCATCTGGGAACTCCTCGAACGGCGCGAAAAGCAAACTCTCCGTCGGATCGCTCACGATGTGCGGTTCCAGGGTACTCTCGAAACCTGCCAGCACTACCTTCGGCAGTGTTAAGTCCTCCTCAATCCCGGCCTTCATCAGATCGATATGCTGTTCCGCATACTTCTCGAACGCCTCAAGCCGGGAGATGTAATCCTCATAGTCCTCGACGTTGTTCAGAGGAACCTGGCTGGGTAGCTGGGGAAAGAAGACGTGGAAGCCCTCGCGGTTCGTGATCGGGATCAGATAAGAGCGGAACGTGTATTCGGCCACCTGATCACGCTTGAGCCGCTCGAAGATCTCCGCATTGACCCGTTCCTCTGGAGTCAATTCCGACCGGTCGATCGACTGCACGCGCTTCAGGAAATCGCGCTCGGCTCGCAGGCGTCGCTCCTGATCCCTCACCGACACGGACGGCAACTTGTCGTTGTACCGATACTCACCGATGCCGGTGGCGAAGAGCGGGTCCTGCTCGAGCCGATACTCCCACTCGTCCTCGAACAACTCGTTCAGCTTCCGGGAGGCTTCCGTCTGACCCAGCGCTCCGCCGGCGGCGACCAGCGAGGTGACAAGAACGATGAGAAGTGTGCGGATCGTGCACCTCATGACACCCATTCCTTCCGGCACAATTGACCGTGCTCTCGCCCAGCAAACCATCTACCAGATGTTCCGATAGACCGGGGACGGATCGATCGGAACGTCCTTCACTCGCTCGAGCGCTGCTCTCAGCTCGGGACTCACAGTTCCGTAGCGGTCCTTCAAGGCTTGCGCGCCGTCGATGTCGCCGATCGCCTCTATCGTCAACAGCGCCCTGGCCAGCTCGGTAACCAGGCCAGGCAACGCATCGTAGTCGATGGCGTAACGACCGGTCTCGCCGTCGTGGGTTATTCCGCCGTTCTCGACGAAGTAGTTGAGCTCCACCAACGCGGCGAGCCCGTGCGCCTCGCTGGTCCCGAAGCGGACAGTGCGGAAGATACTGCCAAGATAGGATGCATAGTACTGCCGCAGTAATGACGGGTCGGTCACACCGACCTCGATGAGGTACGACAGGCTCTCCAACCCGGCGACCGTCGCCTTGGCCTCCTCGATCCACGAGTAGTGGGCCGTCAGCGCCTGGTTCACCGGGACCTGGCCCTCCGGCGTGTGCGCGTATCGCGGCCCTAGCGCGTGAGCGATCTCATGCAGCAGCACGACATCGAAGAAGGTTTGCGGGTTCACATCGTCGACCTGGTTCTCGGCCACCAACTCGCGACTGATCGGCAGTATGACCTGGTTCACGCGGGCCTCGAAGAAGTTCTTCCAGAACGTCTTCTTGCTGCCGACGGACAGGTGACCGCCTCTGTACACATCGCGGACGATCGTGAAGGCGGCCGTTAGCCCGTGGCTCTGCGGCTTGTAACGGTCCTCGTAGGGAAGCCGCGACTCCATCCGTCCCAGGTGCTGTTCATAGACTTCCAGCTTGGCGCTCTCCTCCTGATCCACGATCTCAACGCTCGCCTCGTAGGCCGCCTTGATTCCCAACAACGCGTCTTCGTAGACCTCGAACGGGCCGATGGTGACGTCGAACGTCGTGCCCGACATCTTGATCCACGCCGTGTCCGGGTCGAAGTACTCGTCGCTGAGCACCGCATCCGCCTTGAGCCGCAGGTAACGAGCGAAGCTTTCGTCCTCCGCGTGGTCTGCCGATCTGCGAAGCGCCTGGGCCAGCGGCTCCACGAATTCGGCGTAGGCCTCGTAGTACGGCACGGCAACCAGCCGCTCGCCCTCGCGCCGGATCACCGTGTACGGAGACAGGAACGCTTCCCGGTCTGCCGGATGATCGTCGATCCAGCGCTGGAACTCGTCCGGCGTCATGTCGTCGGGATAGAAGCCGGCGCCGGGCGACTTGGGTGGAACGTCTTCGATGAAGCGCGCCTCGTGATCCAAGCGATCATACGGACCCGCTTGCATCATGAAGAAACGGCGAACCGGATCGTCCTCCGGATGTGACGCCTCGATTTGCTCGCGCAACGGAACCGCGAGGTGAGAGGTCTGCCGCCAGAAGATCTCGTCGGCCAGCCGCGATGCTTCCAGCAACTCCTTCAGGGTGGCCCGCTCGCTCTCGCTGAACACACTGAGATCCATCTCCATGGGAGTGAGCGCGTACTTCTGCATACGGGCCTCGATCTCCGCATGCTCCGCCATCGGCACCTCCTGGGATTCCTGCCTGCAGGCCCCGACTGCCAGCGGAAACGCCAAAGCCAGAGCGAACAGGCCTATGTATTCACGCATCTCGATACCCTCTGTTGGGCCGGCCTGTCGAGTCGGTCGCATCGCCCCCACTAAGACCTCTCGAAGCCAGAGAACAAGAACGGTTCTTGCAAATACTTCTTAGTCTCAGATCTTTCGTTTCTGCCGGAACCCGCTGAACGCGGAGAGCCCAGCTGAAATCAAGGAGGTCTCATGGCCAGCGAATCCACCATCTACCGCCCTGCCGAGGACATCGTCGAAGCGGCCCATGTCCCCGACTATGACGCGTTGCGGGCGGAGGCGGCGGCGGACCCCGTTGCGTTCTGGGAGCAGCGGGCCCGGGAGCTTGAGTGGTACCAGCCATGGGAGCGAGTCCTCGACGACTCCGGGGCACCGTTCTACAAGTGGTTCGTCGGCGCCAAGACCAACGTGGTTCTTAACGCGCTCGACCGGCACCAGTGGACGGCCACGCGCAACAAGCTCGCCCTGGTCTGGGAAGGCGAGGACGGCACTCTCAGAACTTTCAGCTATTTCGCTCTGAACCGCGAGGTCTGCCAGTTCGCCAACATCCTCAAGAGCATGGGCGTGCGCAAGGGGGACCGCGTGACGATCTACATGCCGCGCATCCCGGAGCTGATGATGGCGATGCTGGCGTGCGCCAAGATCGGTGCGGTTCACTCGGTGGTGTACGGCGGGTTCTCGGTGGAAGCCCTGGCCGAACGGATCGAGGACTCGGAGTCGCGCGTGCTGATAACCGCCGATGGTGGATACCTGCGCGGGAAGATCGTTCAACTGAAGCAGATCGCGGACGAAGCGTTGCGCCGCTGCGGCACGGTGGAGCATGTGGTGGTCGTGCGCCGCACCGGCGAGCCCGTAGCCATGGAGTCGGAGCGGGACTACTTCTACGACGACCTCATGGCTCTACCGGTCTCGCGCGGCGACGGCAGGCGCTGCCCCACCGAAGAGATGGATGCGGAGGACCCTCTATTCCTTCTCTATACCTCCGGCACGACCGGGAAGCCCAAAGCGATCGTCCACACCCACGGCGGCTACCAGGTGGGAATCTCGACCACGTTGAAGTACGCCTTCGACCTCAAGGACGAGGACCGCTGGTGGTGCGCCGCCGATCCGGGCTGGATCACCGGCCACAGCTACATCGTGTACGGCCCGCTCATCCTCGGAGCGACCTCGATCATGTACGAGGGCGCGCCGACTTACCCGTATCCCGACCGCTGGTGGCGGATCGTCGAGAACTACGGCGTCACCATCCTCTACACCGCTCCGACGGCGATCCGCGGACTGATGCGGTTCGGCGAATCCTGGGTGAACAAGCGGGACACGTCGACTCTGCGTCTACTGGGCAGCGTCGGCGAGCCGATCAACCCCGAGGCGTGGCGCTGGTACTATAATGTGGTCGGCAAGGGCCGTTGCCCCATAATCGACACGTGGTGGCAGACGGAAACCGGCGCTTTCATGATTACGCCCGTTCCGTCGTACCCTCTGAAGCCGGGCTCCGGCACAAAGCCATTCCCGGGCGTTCGTGCCGCCGTGGTCGACGAGGAAGGCGATCCCGTCAAGCCGGGTGAGGAAGGCAAGCTGGTGATCACGACGCCATGGCCTTCGATGCTCCGTGGCATCTACAAGGATCCCGACCGCTACGTGGAGCAGTACTGGTCCACCTACCCGGGCATGTACCTGACGGGCGACTCGGCGAAAATCGATGAAGACGGTTACTTCTGGATCATCGGCCGCATGGACGACGTGATCAAAGTCTCCGGCTATCGACTCGGTACCGCCGAGATCGAGTCGGCCCTGGTCAGCCACCCGGCCGTTGCGGAGGCCGCCGCCATCGGCATACCGCACGACGTCCGCGGCAACGTGATCTACACGTACGTGATCCTCAAAGCCGGTTTCGACGCCAAGCCGGAGCTGGGCGCAGAGCTGATCCAACACGTCGGCCGCGAGGTGGGGCCCATCGCCAAACCGGCGCAGGTCGAGTTCGTGGACAAGCTACCGAAAACGCGTTCCGGTAAGATCATGCGCCGCCTGCTCAAGGCGCGCGCGCAAGGACTGCCGGAGGGAGACACTTCGACATTGGAGGGCTGAGAGGCGGGTTTTGAATGGCCAATAGCGAATGTCGAAGGTCCAAGTGACTAATGCCGGCTGAAGTTAGCCAGACGCTCGATCGCCAAGTCCTGAAGATATTCCGCCGCACGGGACGACACGTCGAAGTTGTTCGCGATCATGCTGAAGATCAGCATCTCGCCGTCGAGCGTCGTGACGTAGCCAGACAGGGCGCGGGAGTTCGATATCGAGCCCGTCTTGGCGCGCGCGTTGCCTTCGGCGCGAGTGCCGCGCATACGACGGCGCAGTGTCCCGTCGACCCCGGCGATGGGCAGCGACTCGTAGAACACGTCGAACTCGGGACGCCGCGCCATCACTCTTAGCAGCCTCACGAGGGCGTCCGGGCTCACGTAGTTGTAGCGCGAGAGGCCCGAGCCATCGACGTAGATGTACGATTTCGGCGTGAGCCCCCAATCGGTGAGCGTCGCCTCCACCGCCTCTCGCCCCGCACGGACGCTACCGATATCCGCGGCGGCGGCGCCCAGATAGCGCATCAACATCTCGCCGATCTGGTTCTGGCTGCGCTTGAGGAAAGGCTCGATGATCTCGGCCAGCGTCGGCGACTGGTGGACGAACAGCGTCTCCATATCCTCGGCCGCCGGGCGCTCTGCAAGATCGTCGAAGTCCGCCGGGCCACCGCCGACCTCGAAACCTTCGGCCGCAAGCACCTCGCTCAGGACCGTGACGAAGAAAAGGGTCGGGTCGTGGGGCGCGATGTAACGAGTGACGGTGTCACCGTTGACCCAGATCTCCCCCCACAGGCGCGCGTCGTTGGCGAACGGGCTACGGTCCGCTCGAACGAAGATGCCGATGCTGTCGGCTACCGTCGCTATATCGACGTCCAGATTCAGGTAGCTCGTCCGAGGCAGGCTTTCCACGCTAGCCGACGCGCCCACCGAGTCGCCGGGCGCGATCCGGTGCGTCACAGCGCCCTCGTTATAAAGCAACGCGCCGATTTCGGCGGCATAGTATGAGTCTAAGTAGTCCCAAGCCCATCCCGGCCCCACGTGCACGTCGTCGAACACGTCGTCATCGCCGATGATGTCACCACTGATCCGCGTGATGCCGCGCGCCTTTAGCGAATCGGCCCAGTCCCGGAAAGCCGCCGTCGGATCGTCATCGTAGAAGCGCTCCGAGATCGCCGGGTCGCCACCGCCGATCACGACAAGATCGCCCTCCAGCGTGCCGTCCTCTGAGATCGGGCCCGTTGCCGCCACCCGTGTCGTGAAGCGGTGGTCGGTTCCAAGCCGCGCCAGCGACACCGCCGCCGTGATCAGCTTGTTGTTGGAAGCCGGCATGAACAGCTTCTCGGAGTTCTGTCTGTAGAAGATCTCGCCGGTTTCCAGAGACTGGACCATGACGCCCCAGTGCGCATTGCCAAACGCGGGGTCGGCAAAGATCTCCGAAAGCTCCGTGCGCAGAACCGGGACCGGCGCCGTTGGGGCCGGCTCGGCAGGGCCTGCTGTACCGCTCGCACAGCCGGTCGCGAACAGCGTTGAGAGCAGCAGCCCGGCCCACCAGCGTCGGCGCGCCCCGTCGGTCTGGATATCGTGCGCCGCCCTCCTGCGCGTTAGGCGGAACGGATCTCCGGCGGACTCAAGCGTCAACGGAGCACGCATCTGTATTCTCCCGGTCGAGTCGAGCTGTAGGGCGGTGTGATGGCTGGCCAGTAACGCTATGAGTATAGCCTCGTGCCACACAACCCAAAAGCGGCCCTCCGGTCTATCCGCCCCGTTCTCCCTTGCATATCTTTGCCTTCTCGGGCGAACACCCGAGACCTCGTGCCGGATCGCGTACGGAAGAAACGGAGCTGGAGATGGCTGCGAGCAATTATAGGATCGAACGGGACACGCTGGGCGAGATGCAGGTGCCGGCCGACGCGCTATACGGTGCTTCGACCCAGCGAGCGGTGGAGAACTTTCCCGTCAGCGGGCTGCGGTTCCCGCGCCGGTTCATCCGTGCCCTAGGCGCCATCAAGATGGTGGCAGCGCAAGTGAACATGGCACTGGACGTGGTCGACGAACGGCGAGCAAAAGCGATCGAACAGGCAGCCAGGGAAGTCATGGACGGCGATCTGGACGACCAGTTCGTCGTCGACATCTTCCAGACCGGCTCGGGCACATCGACCAACATGAACGCCAACGAGGTGATCGCGAACCGAGCCACGCTGATCCTGGGCGGAGAGATCGGGTCGAAGGACGTTCACCCCAACGACCACGTGAACCAGGGCCAGTCGAGCAACGATGTGATCCCTACCGCCTCACATGTCTCCGCGGCTTCGGCCATCGTCGACGACCTGCTCCCGGCGCTTCGCAAGCTCCATCAGGGACTGGACGCCAAGGCCAGAGAGTTCGCAGACGTGGTGAAGACGGGCCGCACCCACTTGCAGGACGCGACGCCCGTGACGCTAGGCCAGGAATTCAGCGGCTACGCGAGCCAGATCGAGCACGGGATCAAGCGCGTCGAGAACACGCTTCCCCACATTTCTGAGCTCGCCATCGGGGGCACGGCCGTGGGGACAGGGATCAACGCGCATCCCGAATTCGCCCCTCGGGTCTGTGTCGGGCTGTCGAAGCTGTTCGACCACGAGTTCGTGGAGGCACCGAACCACTTCGAGGCGCAGGCGGCGCGTGACGCGCTGGTCGAGGCGAGCGGCGCGCTGAAGACGGTGGCGGTCAGTATGAGCAAGATCGCTAACGACGTCCGCTGGCTCGCGACGGGTCCGCGTTGCGGCCTGGCGGAGATTTCGATACCGGCGACCCAGCCGGGCTCGTCGATCATGCCGGGGAAGGTCAACCCGGTGATGCCCGAGGCGGTCCGACAGGTTGCCGCTCAGGTGATCGGCAACGACGCGACGATCACGGTCGGCGGTCAGTCAGACAACTTCGAGCTCAACGTCATGATCCCGGTCATGACATACAACGTGCTACAGTCCGTGGATATCTTGGCGAACGTCAGCAAGATCTTCGTTGAGCGCTGCATCTCGGGTATCGAGGCTGATCGCGAGCGCTGTCTCGCGTACGCCGAGCGCAGTCCGGCCCTAGCAACGGCCCTGGCTCCAATCCTCGGCTACGACAAGGCGACACAGATCGCGAAAGATGCCCTAGTCAAGGACATGACGATACGAGACCTCGTGGTCGAGGAAGGGCTGATGGACGCCGCTGAGGCTGAAAGAGTCCTGGATCCTATCAGTCAGGCGAATACGTGATGGCGAAGAAGGGCGAGAGCAAGAACACAGGCGAGAGCCCGGAGAAACGCGGCCTGTTCCGCGTCATCTTTCGCGGCCGGGAGTATCTCGGCACCGCAGAGCAGTTCCATGCCAAGGTCGTGGCGCCCGATTTCGCTACCGCCTTGTCCCGGGCCTGCGATGCTATGCAGCTCGATCCATCCAAGCTCGAGGCGGCGGCCGTGACTTTGATGCGGGAAGATACCGAGTTGGCGGACGGCAAGGTGTTCGACTTCGCTCGCCGCTCGCGCGGTTTCGGTGAAAGGGGCGGCTGGGTCTTCAAGGACGTCCTACCGCAGAAACAGCCGACCGGTCCGAGGAAGACGGGCTTGCTATAGGGGAGGTGCCGGCGGTTGACTCGATGACACACGAAGATCGGGCTCGTTGGGATGACCGCTATCGCCTGGGCGACTGGGCTGATATCGACGAACCCGCTCAGATACTCAGGGACGCAGAGGCCTGGCTCGAACCGCCGGGCCTCGCGCTCGATGTGGCCTGCGGCGCCGGACGCAATTCGCTGTTCCTGGCGCGCCAAGGATTCACCGTCATCGCGGTCGATATCTCACGGGAAGGCTTGCGGCGCCTCGCCGGGCGAGCCGGGCACGAGAGTCTCGATATTCACCCGATCCACGCGGACCTGGAGCGGTTCGCGTTCCCCGCAGAGAGCTTCGACGTCATCATCAACAGCCGCTTTCTTCTGCGCTCGCTGTTTCCGACCCTCCGAAGCGCCCTGAAGTCGGGCGGGCTCCTCTTGATCGAGACCTTCAACGTCGACGAGATCGAGGTCCTGGGCGGTGACATTCGCCGCCCGTTCGCGCTCGAGCGCGGCGAACTGCAGCGGAGCTTCAGTGGCTTCGAGTTTCTGCGTTACGAGGAAGGAGTGTTCGACGAGCCCGAGGGCGAACGCGGGCTGGCTCGGCTGATCGCCAGAAAGCCCTAGCCAGCGGGTCCGACATTACCAGAAGCAGGGCCAGCCGTTGGTTGACGTAAGGCGGGCTTTGAAGAGCCAATATTGAACATCGATTGTCAAACGTCCAAGAACAGTCCTTCATTATTGGCTAATCGACATTCGGTGTTCGATTTTCAAACGGGGCCAACCCGTCAGTATCGGTGTGGTCCAGTACTCTAGATTCTCCTCGACTCAGTGCCTGCGGTCGACGATCAGCATCTTCGGTTCGGTCATCTCGAGAATGCTGCTCAGCACGCCCTCGCGCCCGAGTCCGGAGTTCTTGACACCACCGTACGGCATGTTGTCGATCCGCATCGTCGGGCCGTCGTTCACGACTACGCCGCCCACATCCAGGTTCTGGTAGGCGAAGTGGATGAGCCGGACATCGTGGGTGAAGATCCCGGCCTGTAGCCCGTAGGCCGAATCGTTGACGATCCTGACCGCCGCCTCGAAGTCGTCGTAGGGCCTGACGGTGACCACCGGCCCGAAGATTTCCTCGCACTCCACTTTCATGTCGAACGTCGTGTCGGCGAGCACGGTGGGCCAAATCAGCGCCCCCTCGCGGCGGTTGCCTATCAGGACCCGGGCCCCGCCCCGCTCGGCCTCCGCAATCCACGCGATCACCCGCTCCGCGTGCTTCTCCTCGATCAGGGGACCGATGTCTGTATCGTCGCGAAGCGGATCACCGACTTTCAGCTCGCCCGTCCGGGCCACCAGCTTTTCGCAGAACTCGTCGAAGATGGAACGATGAACCAGAACTCGCTGAACGCTGATACAGCTCTGCCCGGCGTAGCCGTAGCCACCGACGGCTGTCCGCTGCACTGCCCAGTCGACGTCCGCGTCGGCATGCACGATCGCGCCGGCGTTGCCGCCGAGCTCCAAGACAACCCGCTTCTTGCCGGCGATCGACTTGAGGTGCCAGCCGACGGCGGCCGAGCCGGTGAACGACAGCAACTTGAACCGATCGTCCTCGACCATCGGCTCGGCCACCGCCACCGTGCTGTGCGGCACGCTCAGCGCCTTCGGCGGCAGCCCTGCCTCGTGGCAAATCTCCGCCAACTTGAGCGTGCTGATCGGCGCTTGTTGCGGCGGCTTGAGCACCATCGTGCAACCGGCGGCGATGCAGGGCGCCATCTTGTGCGCGGCCAGGTTGAGCGGGAAGTTGAACGGCGTGATGCCCAGGATCGGGCCAACCGGGAACCGGTAGTACAGGCTCGAGTACCCTTCCCCCCAGGGTACGACGTCGACCGGCACTATCTCGCCGCCCAACCGCTTCGCTTCTTCGGCAGCCATCACGAAGGTCTGGACCGCGCGGCTCACTTCCACGTTCGCCGCGGTTAGCGGCTTGCCGCACTCCAGCGCGAGCATCTCGGCGAATTCCCGGCGCCGGCCTTCGATCCCATCGGCTATGCTCTGACAGATCTCGGCCCGCTTGACACGTGACATGGCGCGGGTCTCCTCGAAGGCCTCTACGGCCGCCTCTGTGGCGGCCTCCCGCTGTTCCTCGGCGGCCAACGGGACGCGACCGACCACTTCCCCGCTGTAAGGGCTGGTCACTTCATCGACCTGATCCGACTCCACCATCTCGCCGGCGATCGGGAGATTGTAGGTATCGCTCATCACGTGGCCTTCCTTCTGGATACTCGATAATCACTAACCCCCGCCACACAGCCGGAGCAGGGTTGGCCTCCGGCGCCCGACGCCGAGAGAGTCGCGGTGCGGCCGGACCACCAACCTACGTGATCGGCATGCCACCGGCACGAGGTTGCTGGAGGTATAGCGTTGACGGCTCGAATGTGGGCTGCGGATGTGGGTGCAGCGTTGGACGCCGCAGCCAGAGGACAGAATGGCGAGAGCTGACGAGGGCCCGAGCGCCGTTCTCGGCACTCGGGCCTTTGTATCTCAATACCCCCACGGGGAGTCGAACCCCGGTCTCCTGGCTGAGAACCAGGTATCCTAGGCCACTAGACGATGGGGGCTCAAGCGGCGACCAATATTAAAAGGGAGCGGAGAAAGTTCAAGGGACGGTCGGATCGAGTGAGGAGTCGGCAGGAGCCGCTCGACCGTGCAACTGAAGGGATAATCTATCGCTGTGCGGATTGGGGAACTGGCCGGGTGGATAACGTAGGATCAGGAAGAAAGCCGCACGGTCGAGCGGTCCTGGGCGCTATGTGAACGACGCTAGTCGGTTCCTTTCGTCTGTATGTTTGTGGAGCCTGAAACAGGAACTTCTGAGCGGGGGAATTAGGTCACCTGGGGGAATGGGCGCCTTCTCATTTCGGCTCGCGGGGTCCTATTAGGCAGCAGCCGTGCCACAATTCTCGCAAACGTTTGTTCACGCTGCCGCAAGCCCATTAACCCTTTGTCATAACTACACTTACGCTGTGGCTACTTTTTGCAAAGAGCTCCCTCGCACTCGCCTGTGAGACGCCTTCTGTTCGGGCAAAAGGCGCCCAAGTCAGTCAGTTTGCCTGACTTCACGGCGTTCTGCACGGGTGGGCCAGGCCACAGAGCAAAGCGGGGTCGACCGGAGTGAACGGCGGCATGGCCAGGAGGGCTTGCAGGAGTGGGTTGACGAAGAAATGGGGGACCCAACGGGTCCCCCAACTGCGGGTCTATTCTCCGGCTGCGGGACTGAACTGTCGCTGGCCGAGCTCGCGGTCCAGCATCAGCAGGGCCGGCCCTTCGGCGCCGAGCATCCTCAGCTTCGCGACGATCTCGCTTGCGGAGGCCTCTTCCTCGACCTGCTCGTCGACGAACCAGTCCAACATGTTCTTGGAGGCGTAGTCCTTCTCATCGACCGCTTTGGCCACGAGCGCGTGGATCAGGCTCGTGACGTGCTGCTCGTGCTTGTAGGCGGCCTCGAAGGCGGCCAACGGCGAGTCCCACTCGGTGGGCGGCGCATCGATTGCCGCGAGTCTGACGCGACCGCCTCGATCGATGATGAAGTTGTAGATCTTCATGGCGTGGGCGACCTCTTCCTGGGCCTGCGCCGTCATCCAGGCTGCGAAACCCTTGAGGTCTACGGACTCGAAATAGGCGGACATGGAGGCGTAGACGTAGGCCGAGTACATCTCGGCGTTGATCTGGCTGTTCAGCGCCTCCTCCATCGTCCTCGTGATCTCCATCGTCATTCTCCCTCTAGTTTCTGTGTCGCACCATGCGTTTGGGCGCGCGGCCACCGTCACGCGTCACCCGGCGAGCACAGCGATACTCGTTCGCGATGCGTGAAGCTATCACTTCGGATTGCACTGGCCCCGCAATTATACGGCAAAGCGAGCCTTTGTAAACTCGATCGTCAGGCCCCATCGACCAACAGCGGGACGAGCGCGAACTGGCCTACGTCAACCAGCCCCATGTCGGTAATCTTGAGCTCTGGTATGACGGCCAAAGCCAGGAAGGACATGGTCATGAGCGGGTCTACCAGGGTCCCGCCGAGGTCGCGAGCAGCCTTCGACATCTCCTCTATCCGCCGCCTGACGTCCTCCAGCGGCAGGTCGGACATCAAGCCCGCGATGGGCAGCGGAACCGATGCAAGGACCTCGCCTTCCACGACCACCGCCTGCCCGCCACCCGGCTCGGTCACGACACGGGCGGCAGCCAGCATATCCGCGTCGCTGGCGCCCACTACGACGATGTTGTGGTTGTCGTGAGCGACGGTCGATGCGATGGCACCTCTCTTCAGCCCGAAACCTCGAACGAACCCGACGCCGACGTTCCCCGTGGCGCGGTGCCTCTCGATCACCGCGATCTTCAGCAGGTCGCGCTCCGGGTCGGCCACGGCCAGGCCGGCCTCCACGCGCATCTCCTCGACGCTCTGACCGGTGACGATCTGACCCGGTATGGCGTGGATGACCCGCGCCTGTTGCCCGATTTCGGCCGCTACCTCGAAGCCGACGGCCTCCCACTTCACCTGAACTCCACTGCCCGGAGGCGGCGGGGGCGCCGGTCGCGCACCGACATACTCGCCGTCCTCGGCGATGACACGCCCGTCAACGAGCACCCTGCGGGCACGGAAATCCGCCAGGTCGTCGAAGACGACCAGGTCGGCACGATGGCCCGGCGCCAACTCGCCCAAGCCGCGAAGCCCGAAGTAGGACGCCGTGTTGATGGTCGCCATCTGGATGGCCGTGACCGGGTCGAGCCCATCGGCGACCGCCATGCGGATCAGCGCGTCGATGTGCCCTTCCTCCAGCAGATCTTCGGGGTGCCGGTCGTCGGTGCAGAACGAGCAATGAGCGGCGTTCTGCGGCGTGACCAACGGCAGCAACTCTTTCAGGTTGCGTGCCGTCGTCCCCTCACGAATGAAGATGTGCATGCCGCGGCGCAGCTTCTCCCGCGCCTCCTCCAGCTGCGTGCATTCGTGGTCCGAGCCGATTCCCGCCGCCGTGTAGGCGTTGAGCGGCAGCCCGGAAAGCCCGGGCGAATGGCCATCCACGGGGCGATCGCCGGCGGCTTCGATCTTCGCGAGAACTTCGGGCACGCCGAGGAAGACGCCGGGGAAATTCATGACCTCTGCGAGGCCGATCACGCGCGGGTGCTCGAACAGCGGCTCGAGGTCGGACGCATCGAGGCTGGCGCCCGACGTCTCCATGTGGGTGGCCGGCACGCAGGACGAGGCCATGGCGAACACCCGCAACGGCAGTCCGTCGCTGGAATCCAGCATGTAGCGAATTCCAGGTACGCCTAGAACGTTGGCGATCTCGTGCGGGTCCGTGACCACCGCACTGGTGCCCCTCGGCATGACCGCCCGAGCAAACTCGGGAACCGTGACCATGCTCGACTCGATGTGCACGTGCGCATCGATCAGACCCGGACACACGTATTGGCCCTGCAGATCGACGGCCTCGCGCGCCCGGTAGTCGCCGAACCCGGCGATCCGACCCTCAAAGATGGCGATGTCGGCATCGTGAACTTCGCCGGAGCGGACGTTGACGAGGCGCGCGTTCTTGAGGAGCGTGTCCGCTGGCGCATCCCCGCGCGCGACCTCTACGAGCCGAGCGCGGGATTCGGCGGATATTGCCTCCCGCATTGGAAACCAAACCCTTCATGTCTCAGGAGAATCGAATATCGAATATCGAACGCCGCCTATCGAATGATGGAGTGTGGTCAGCTGGCCGAGCTTTCATCATTCGATATTGGAGATTCGATATTCGATATTCCTGCCTACTCTAATCGCATCAATCCGGCCGCCGCGACATTCTCCAAGTACTGGAGCACCGATTCGGCAGTGACGGTTCCGTAGTAGAAGTCGCCCGCTTCACGCGCCTCCGCTGCTACGTAGCGA
>JBDHHL010000074.1:0-12560 GCA_039589375.1 Gemmatimonadota bacterium
AAGGTCGCCGCGGTGATGCAGAGCACGCGTTCTTGCGCGTCTTGCGCTTCGATCCCGAAAGGCCTGAGGCGCTGTTCGAGCTCGGCGAGCTGGCCACCGAATCGGGCCGGCACCGGCAGGCGCTGGGCTACTGGCGCCAGCTGGTGGACGTAGCTCCCGAGAGCGAATACGCTGCCCGGGCCCGAGTGCGCGCACGACGCGCGGCAAGCAACGGACGCACTCTCAATGGATACAAGGTTCGGAGTGGTGCCTGATGCCGATTGAGGGCTCACTACGCGAATTCGAGCTGGGTGATATCTTCCAGCTCTTGCACCTGGCCCGGAAGACGGGTGAGCTGAGAGTGATCCGGGAGCCCACTGGCCTGCGCGGTGCCGCGATCTTCAGTGGGGGAGCAGTGGTGGCAGCGGACGTGGACGAGGGAACGCCGCGACTTGGATATATGCTCTTGAATGCCGGCAAGATCACGGAGGCGGACCTGCATCACGCGGACAAGCTACGGTCCGAGAACCGAGACCGATCCTGGGCCGAGATCTTCGAGTCGCTCTGCATTGTGGAGACGCAGGACCTCGAAAAGTACGTGAAGTTCCATGTGGAGGAATCCATCTACGAGATGCTCGGCTGGCAGGATGGAAAGTTCGCCTTCGGCGAGCGGCCGTTGAAGAAATCCGATTCGGTGACATGGCTTCCGGTCGAGTCGCTGCTGATGGAAGGGGCGCGGCGCGCGGACGAGCTATCCGTCCTCGCGTCAGCCATCGACAGCCCGAGCGCGGTGCCGCGACTATCGGAGCGTGCGGCGACTGACGGGGGTATAATCGATCTGTCGCCCGAGGAGTGGGAGGTCGTGGGACGTATCGACGGCGTGGGCGACGTGAAATCGATAGCATGGACCTTGGGCCGCAGTGAATTCGAGATCGCCAAGGTGGTCTCCGGCCTGGCGGAACAAGGTCTGATCGAGATCGAGTCCGAGGACGAAGGCCATGCAAGGCCGGCGCCGGGGTCGCTGATGGACCTGCTCGAGCAGGAAATCGAGCGCAATCAGCTGGATTCGGCGCGCACTCGACTCGACTCCATGCTCGAGACCGATCCCGAGGAACCACGCGCCCATTACTTGTCCGCGCGCATTAGAGAGCGGACAGGTGAACTGTCAGCAGCAATGGAGGGCTATGAATTCGCGCTGGGCCTCGACCCGCAAGCGGGTGATGTACAACAGCGTCTGGGTCTGGTTCGGCTCAAGCAGGGTGATCTGGATGGTGCGGCGCGTGAGTGGACCGCCTATTTGCGCCAGGCGCCGGACACGAACGAACGCAGGAGAGTGGAACGAGCGATGACCGCGTTGCGTGAACTTCAGATAATCATGGGCGAATTCGATGGTTGGGGGCACCGGTAGGTCACTGCAGGAACTGAGCACCGAGGTCGCCACGAACCCGAACTCGACGGCGTTCGTGGAGCTGGCCGCGGCGTACAGGGATCGGGGTGACCTGCAGAGGGCGCTGTGGCTTTGCCTGCGCGGCCTTCAGCGACACCCCACGCACGTCGAAGCCCACTTCGAGCTCGCTCGCATCTACGAAGAGCGAGGCGAACGCGAGCTGGCTCTCGATGAGCTGGGTATCGTGCGTCAACTAGCTCCGGACCACGTTTCGTCGCGCCTCGCCCTGATCCAGATCTATCTGGAGGAGGGCCGCCGCGGCGAGGCAGAGCGTGAGCTGCATGCTGCCGAGGAGCTGGCCCCGCAGAACCCGGCTTTGGCGCGGATTCGCATACAGCTCAAGGCCAGCGGACCCAAGCGTTCCGGCGGTTCACAGGGAGTCTTCGATGCCCTGGCGAAGGACTACCCGGGAACGCTGGGCGCATTGCTCCTGGACCGGGAGGGCCACGTCGTGGCCGGACGCATGCACAACCAGCAAGGCGAAGCGGACGGTTCTCTCGCGGCGAACTTGGGCGACGCTAGAGAGGAAGCGAATCGCGTAGCGTCGTACCTCCAGCTGGGAGAGCTACGGAGTATGGTCGTGGAGGGCCCGGCGGCGCGAATCACTGTGTCGCCTGTGGATGAGAACGCCATAGTGGTGGCGACGTTGAGCGATGTGCCCGCGGGGCAGGCCACGCGGGTGAAACAGAAGGCAGTGGAGCTGGCCAAGGCATTTCTGGGCAGCGAAGGGAGATGAGAGTAAGCGCGTTCAGGAGTACTCTCGACACCGTCATGCGGATGCCGGGCATCCGGGGAGCCCTTGTTGTCGCGGTACATGATGGGCTCGTCGTCGATGGCCGGGTCCACGTCGGCGTGCGCGGAGCGGCAGTGGCGGCACTTGCCGCCTCGCTGTACCGCCGCGCCTGCCGGGCGACTGGTGACGGCGATGAGCACCGCCGCTTCGTCGAAGTCGAGGCCGAGCGGGGCCGCATAATGATCGCCGGCGCTGGCGAATTGGCCCTCATGGCGGTGGTGGAAAGACGGGCCAACGCTGGCCAGGCGCGCCTGGCCGTTCTGAGGGCTGCGGCAGACTTGGAGGCAACGGAAGAGCAAGCGTAGGAGGAACAAGCGTAGATGGATCGGTTGAACCTGAAGGAGATTCAAGACGCCTTCGCGGGTCCGCTGGAGGACTTCGTAGGCGAAGCGGGCGTCCGTCTGGCCGTGCTGGTGAACCGAAGCGGCCAGGTCCTTGCGCAGCACGGCTTCGACAAGCTGTTCGATCTCGTGGGCGTCGCTTCTCTTGCAGCCGGGATCAACGCTTCCAGCCGGGCCCTGGCGAGCCAGCTGGGAGAGGAAGAGTTCGAGCACCTTCATCACGCGGGCTATTCGCGGCAGCTGTTCCTCGGGCATTTCGATTCAAGTGCCGGGCAACTGATGCTCGTCACGGTTTTTGACGAACGGTCTTCAATCGGCCTAGTGCGTCTCTTCTTCGAGGAGTTCGTAGCGCGGATAAGAGACCTTCCGGAGCTCGACGGCGCCCGAAGTTCGGTGGGCGCATGGGATTTCGAGGCTGAACTCGAGTCGAGCCTCGACCGCTTCTTTCAGGATTTGATAGGCAGCTGATTATGTCTCTGGTGAACTACGCAACACGGGAGATAACCTGCAAGATTGTCTACTGTGGGCCCGGACGCTCGGGTAAGACGACGAACTTGCAGTACATCCACAGCCGTGTGCCTTGGGACCGCAAAGGTGAGATGGTGTCGCTGGCTACGGAAGCGGACAGGACGCTCTTCTTCGACTTCTTACCGCTGGAACTCGGCAAGATCTCGGGCTTCACGACGCGTTTCCAATTGTACACCGTGCCCGGCCAGGAGTACTACAACGCGACGCGCAAGCTCGTGCTCCAGGGCGCCGACGGAATCATATTCGTCGCGGACAGCCAGCGCTCTCAACTCGAAGATGACATCGCGTCCTATCGCAACCTGCATGAGAATCTTGTGGAGCACGGTATCGATATCCGCGAGCTCCCGCTGGTGATCCAGTACAACAAGAGAGATCTGCCGAACGTCTTCAGCGTGGAGATGCTGGAGGAAGAGCTCAACTTCAGGAACGTGCCAAGTCACCCCGCTTCGGCTTTGCTCGGCGAAGGTGTCTTCAACACGCTGAGGTCGGTCAGCGAGGGTGTCCTAAGGAAGTTGGCCAACAAGCTGGAGATCCCGGCTCAGTTCAAGAGTTCTGGAGGCAAAAGGTGGTAGCCGTAGTTGACACTTCGATGACGTTCAAGTCGTTCGTGGTGGGAGCGGAAAACCGGCTCGCATGGCAGGCGTCGCGAACGGCGGCGGAAACACCCGGGTCGGCCTACAACCCGCTCTTCATCCACAGCGCGACCGGGTTGGGGAAGACCCACTTGCTGACAGCCATCACGAACCGGCTCAAGGAGCTGCGTGCCAGCGCCAGTGCGATCTACACGCCGCTGGAGGACTTGCTCAGCGAACTGGGCAATCCGGCTGAAGCTGAAATCGACTACAGGACCGCGGATGCTCTATTGGTCGACGACCTCCAGTTCGTGACCGAGCACATCGAAGGTCAGCGGATACTCTTCCATCTCATAGACCAGTTGTTGAGGACTGGGAAGCAGGTCGTGCTGGCGTGCGATCGGCCGCCCCTAGAACTCGACGAGTTGGACGATCGACTGCTCTCGAGGTTCAGCGGTGGGCTCGTCGTCGACATCGGGCGGCCGAACCTCGAGACGCGCCGATCCATCGTCGAGCGACGTCTCGCGATCATGGATGAAGAGCTCAGGCCCGAGGTCATCGATGCGATTGCGCGCATGGCGATCGATAACGTCAGGCAGTTGAACGGCGCACTGAACCGCATCCTCGCCACGCAGAAGGCGGAGACGCGCGAGGTCGAAGCCGATGAAGTGGATAGGCTTCTTGTCGATGTCATAGCCGAGGCTGACCCGCCTTGGCTCAGCGACGAGATGAAGCCTGGTGAGTTCCAAGAATTCGTCAGCAACGTGTCATCGGCGGTCGAGAACGTCCTGGGGTCGCCGAAATGGCGTGAGGATCTGGCCCGGGCGATCCTCAAGTGGGAAGGCGAAGGCTATGTGACGAAGCGACTGGAGACCTTCCTGGATCGTGACGATGCGGTCGATCCTGAACAGGTAATCTCTGCGTACGAGCGTGACATCGGTAGGCTCAAGGTCTATGAACGTGAGCTTCTACACCTCGATGTGACCTGTCCGGATGAAATGGCGCTCAGAGATCCAGACCGGATCGACGAGGTCCGGGAAATAGTGCAAGGGGCACGGCGGGAAACGGTACCGCTCGACGATTTCTTCTTCGACTCGGAGAAGGTAGTGTGGACCTGGCCGACAATCGAAGAGCAGCTCATCGAGGGCTGGGATGATGGCAATCAAGGGTAGCCTCAAGGAAGCAAGCCTCCCCGACGTTCTGCAGCTTCTGTCAGCGGGGGCGAAGACGGGATGTCTGGCCGTTACGAATCGGCGCAGTCTGGGACAAGTCTTCTTCGAGGACGGCCGTATTACCTACGCGTCCGTGCTCAACCGCCAGGATCGGCTGGGAGACGTCTTGGTGCAGGAGAACGTGATCACGCGCGAGAAGCTGGACCGCGCGATCGAAGAGCAGGGAAAGGTCCGGGACGGTCGGCGACTGGGCGAAATCCTGCGGGACAAGTGGTTGATCGATCAGGATACGCTGCAGCATTACGTCGAGCGCCAGATCCGAGAAGCCGTCCTTCATCTCTTCACCTGGCGGCAAGGGACATTCCTATTCGAACCGGGCAAATCCCCGGATAGAGAGCAGATCCTCGTATCGATCAATCCGGAGTCCCTCTTGCTCGAAGGGGCGAAGCGGATAGACGAGTGGAGTCTGATCGAGAAGAAGATCCCGTCCCTCGAGCTCGTTTTCACACTCGATCCGGATCGGTCCGGCTCGATCTCCACACTCGATCTCGCGCCTGAACAGGAGAGGATTCTCCAGTACCTCGACGGCAAGCACAGCGCTTGGGACATCGTCGATCAGACGGCGATGACGGAATTCGAGGTCGGCAAGGCCATCTACGGCCTGATCTCCGCAGGCCTCGTCAGGCGGAGGGGCAGGCGTGAGCGCGAAGCTGGCATGGAGGAGTTGCAGGGACGAGTAGAGGAGCACCGCAATCTCGGCGTGGCTCTCTACCGCACCGCCATGTTCGACGAGGCCGTGCGAGAGTTGAAGCAGGCTCTAGAGCTGTCGCCCGACGCGCTCGATGCCGATTTCTATCTCGGCCTGGTCGCACTTCGCCAGGGCAGAATCGGCGCCGCCGAGCGGCAGTTCAAGGAAATCATGGATCGAGGTAGTACCCAGGCGTCGGTATTCAACAACCTGGCGCTCGTGATGGACAGGCTGGGGAAGACGGCGGAAGCCGTTGCGGTACTCGATGAAGCGACGGCGAAGACCGACGGTCACCCGAAGCTGTACCTGACGCGAGCGGCGTTCCAGATCAAGCTGCGAGACCCTGCGGCGGCGAAATGCACGCTGGAACAATACGCGGATGTGGCGTTGTATGACCTGTCGCCGTTGTATTACTCGGTGCGTGCTATGGCGGAAGCCATGCTGGGAGACATCGATGCGGCGGCGCAAGTGGTGGAAGAGGGGGTGAAGAAATACCCGACGTGCGCGGCGCTGGCGAACAATGCAGGCGTGATCGAGGAGCGCAAGGGCGATCTCGCCAGGGCAAGAGAACTCTACATCCAGGCCCTGCGTCACGATGCGGGATTGGCGCAGGCGTCCAAGAATCTGGGTGACCTTCTCTATCGTGACGGCCGCTACGATGATGCGGCGGCGGCCTACGAGCGAACGGTGCGAGCGGATCCGGAGCTTGGTGACGACGTCTATGCTAGGCTGGGCAACGTCTATTACAGGAGGAGGGACCGCAAAAGGGCGATCGACATGTGGGCACGCGCGTTGAAGCTCAATCCTTCCAACGAAGTGGTGCGCACAAACTTGGAGTTTGTGAGAGGCCCAGCGAGTGACGGGTGAAGACGCGGCGTATGCGGCCCTGCTCACCAAGCTCGAGCGCGAGTCCGGTTTCCACGGTAGCCTCTACCGCCAGAAGTGTCTGCGGCGACGCCTCGCCGTAAGGATGAGGGCGCGAGGCGCGGCCGATTGCGGGCACTACTCCGCCATCCTCGACACGGATCCTGAAGAGTACGAGCGTCTCCTCCACACCCTTACCATCAACGTCAGCAAGTTCTTCCGCAACGCAGAAACCTGGCGAGTGATTCGCGATAGCGTGTTGCCCGACTTGTTCGGCCGGCGCGGCTCGCTTGCGCTGTGGAGCGCTGGATCGGCCACGGGCGAAGAGGCCTACAGTCTAGCGATCCTGATCGCAGAACTCCTGGGCTCGCGGGGTATGCAGCGCTGGCGCGAAACCCGGATCGTCGGGACAGATATCGATGCTCCGAGTCTAGAGGCCGCGCGCGCCGGCGTCTACGCTGACGTCGCGCTGTCGGAAACGCCGCCCGAACTTCGCGACCGATGGTTCACTTGGGAGGATGGATGGAGGCTACAGGAATCGATCCGCTCACGAGTACAGTTCGAGCAGGTCGATATCCTCACCGGTTGCCCGGACTTCGACGTTGACCTCATCGTCTGTCGCAACCTTCTCATCTATCTCGATCGGCCGGCCCAGGAGGAAGTCTTCGAGATCTTCGCGGAAGTACTGAAGCCGAAAGGCTATCTCGTTCTAGGGCGCGTCGAGACGGTGGCAGCTAACATCCGGCCGCTGCTCGAGATCATAAACGCAAAAGAGAGGGTGTACAAGAAGCGGTGAGGGAGTTCGTCCTGGCGGGTGAGCATCGCGTGGGCAAAGCGGAAGGGGTCCTGTCCGTCCTCGGCCTGGGGTCGTGTGTCGCCGTTGTCCTGTATGACGAGGCTGTCCGCGTCGGGGGAATGGCCCACGTGCTGTTGCCAGATCCCACGTGCTCTTCGGACCCCGAGAAGCGCTGGCGCTTCGCCGCGACCGCAGTGCCGGATCTATTGGCAGAGCTGGAGTCGGCGGGCGCCGATCGCAGACGTATCACCGCGCGCTTGGTCGGCGGCGCCTGCATGTTTCAGGACCTGATGCCCCCCGGCAAGACTCACATCGGCGAGAAGAACGTCGAAGCTGCTCGGACTGCATTGGCGCTCGACGGAGTACCAGTCGTTGCCGAAGAGGTTGGCGGCGATGACGGCCGTTCCCTGCATTTCAACTTGAAAGACGGGCGAATTCGCGTCACGTGGAAGGGCACGGAGCATGTCGAGATTTGATGCGCCGGGTGCGCCCGCCAAAGTGCTGGTGGTGGACGACAGCGTCTTCATGCGACGCATGATCTCCGACATGATCGAAGGGTTCCCGGAGTACCGTGTTGTCGGTGCCGCCGCTGATGGCGAAGAGGCGCTTCGCTGCATCAAAGAGCTCGACCCAGATGTGGTCACCTTGGATATCGAGATGCCGCGGCTCGATGGTTTCGGTGTCCTCGAACATGCCATGTCGACACAGCCTCGCCCTTTTGTCGTGATCTCTGCGTACACCGAACACGGCTCTGAAGCCGCTATGAAGGCGCTTGAACTGGGCGCGGTGGATATCGTGCCCAAGCCGTCTGGGCCGGTATCGTTCGATGTGAGCAGAGTGAGGGCGCAACTATACGCCGCCCTCGAAGCGGCTCGCGCAGCTGATGTCGCACGATTGACTCCGGGCACGACGGCGGCGAGCACTGGACCTGTGGCCGCCCCGACGAGCGGGAGAAACGCCGCTGTGGCGATTGCGGCGTCCACCGGCGGACCGCACGCTTTGGGGCGCATCTTGGGCGCCTTGCCAGCCGAACTCGGTGCGGCGGTACTCGTCGTCCAACACATGCCCGCCGGGTTCACGGCGGCGTTGGCCGGGCGGCTGGATTCTCTGGCGCGAGTTTCGGTGGCCGAAGCGACCGGCGATGCGGCGGTAGTGCCGAACCAGGTATTGATCGCGCCCGGGGACTTTCACATGCGAGTAGTGCGGGTCGAGTCGGGGGTCAGGGTCGTACTCGATCAGCAGAAGCCGATCTGGGGTACTCGACCGGCGGCCGACGCTCTCTTTCCGTCTGTCGCTGACGTATACGGTGAGCGATGCGTAGGAGTGGTCCTGACGGGAATGGGACGCGACGGAGCCTCGGGACTGGCTTCGATTCGGGCTGCTGGTGGGCGAACGCTGGCGCAAGACCGCGAGACCTGCGTGGTGTACGGGATGCCGGCGCGGGCGATCGATGAAGATGCGGTGGACATGGTGCTGCCGTTGGACGAGATTCCGGCTGCGGTCGTCGATTGCCTGAGCGCGCTGCCGGCAGCGGAGGTAGGGTAGCACGCATGAAGCGGCTTCTCACCTTTCGCGTCGAGGATTCGCGTTACGCGATCCCGGCCGATGTGATAAGCGAGTTGGTCGACCCGGTGCCGGCAACGCGCGAGGTTCCGGCAGCAGACGGACACTCGCTGAGCTTGGCCTGGGTGCGCGAACGGTGAGTTCCGCTGGCCCCTTCGGGATCGAGGTTCCGTGGCAAGAAAGGGGGATCGATGGAGGGCGATCGCGAAGACCGTGAACCTCTGCAGTTGATCACCTTCCGTGTGGGCGGTGAAGACTTCGGCATCGATGTCGCAAAGGTCCAGCGCGTCCTCAATGTTCCGGAGTTGCGCACCGTGCCAAACGTGCCGGACTTCGTCGAAGGTTTGATGTCTGTGGGCGAATCGGTCGTTCCGGTTGTCGATGTGCGCAAACGCTTCAGCCTCACGATCGACGATGCTGCCGGTGAAGGTAAGCTCGTGACCGTCGAGTCGGCTGGGAGCATGGTGGGACTCGTGGTCGATGAAGTGCCGGGCGTTGTCAGAGTAGAACCGAACTCTGTGGCGTCTGCACCCGATCTTTTCAGGGGCCTGGCGAGTCGATACCTGCACGGGATAGCGGACGTGCATGGCCGCCTGGTCATCCTGCTCGACCTTGACGAGATATTAAGCTCAACCGAACGCATAGAGTTGGAAAAGATGATGGATGTGGTCGAGAACGCTCCGCCTGGTCCATCCAACGCAAACGAGAGTATTGAGGAGCGGCCAGAGACCGGGTGAGTTCGCTGGGAGGGTAGCCAGCTGAGTTCCGTTGCCTTCACACTGCTGCTTGCGTTCGCCATCTCCAGCAGCCCCGGCGCCCTGGTCGCTCAACAGGCGATCCAGACGGGTGCGCTGACGTTCGTGTATTGGCCCGGCCACGAAAGGGCAGCGGAGGCTCTGGCGAGCGCCGTCGAGCAGGCCCCAGCGATGCCCGGACTACCCTCCGACATCCTGTCCGATGGCGAGATCCTGATCTATCTGGCACCGAATCAGACGGCGTTCGACTCCCTGGCGCCCGGCGTGCCGGACTGGAGCGGCGCGATCGCCTTTCCCGAAGGCGACAGGATCATCCTGCCGACATTTGCGCCGCGTGCCGGGGGGGTGCCGCTTCCTACGGTGCTGAGGCACGAACTCGCTCACGTGGCGTTGAATAGGCACCTTGGCGGCGGAGCCCCGCGCTGGTTCCACGAGGGCTACGCCCAGCTCGCCTCGCGAAGCTGGGGAGCGCGCAACGCGTGGACCCTTCGGTTCGCTATACTCTTCGGTCGAACGCCTTCACTCGAGTCGCTCAGCCTCGATTTTCGCACGGGTCGCATCAACGCCGAACAGGCTTACATGCTCTCCTACACGGCCGTGGAATACCTATACAGACTCGGCGGAGCGCGCGGTTTCGCCCGACTGTTGGAAGCTTGGCGAGAGCAAGGCGACCTCGATGCCGCCATTCGGCGCACTTATGGGCTTACCCTCGGACAGTTTGAACGGATGTGGCGGAGGGAAGTCGGCAGGCGTTTCGGCTGGCTGCTTGTGCTCGCACAGACGGCGGTGTATTGGACCCTGCTGACGATCCTTTTGCTGGTTATGGGGTATTGGAAGAAGCGGCGGGATAGAGGCAAGCTCGCCGCACTGGAAGCGGTCTCGCGTGAGGGTGTACCCTCAGGGGATGGCTGGGCCGAGACAGGTGAGGAAGACTACACTGGCCCCGTGATTGACGGCGGGGAGCGAAACGGATAGCTTGTTACGGTTCATGCCATGAGCAAAATCCCCGTTAGACAGTGTACGCGGGCCGCACGCGGCCCGCGGAGCATATAGGGCGGAAGAGTAGAGGGCGCGTCGATGGCTGGTACGGCGGCTGATGAGCCCCGAGCCTTGCAATTCACTCGGCTGAACTGGCTTCTGCTAGCAGCCGCCGCTGTATGCATAGTAGTCGGCTATGCAGCGCTTGCGAGCAGCTCACCGGTCGTGTCGACGGTAATCGCGCCGATCTTGCTGGTGGCGGCCTACGCGGTATTGATACCGCTTGGGATTATCCTCTGAACGGCCGGTCGACGTCAACTTGACCGGACCAAGGGGTAGCTGACGGCAGGGAATTCGGGCGCGTAGCTCAGCTGGCGAGAGCGCTGCCCTTACAAGGCAGAGGCCCCTGGTTCGAGTCCAGGCGCGCCCATTCGAGCGGGAAGAGTCGTTCGAAGAGTCCGAATCGCTATCACTGGCCTGGTGCCAGCGGTTGGTAACGCAGGGCAGGCCAGCTAGGATGTGAGTTGGCGCGAGCGCAGGCTCGCAATCTTGAACACCAAGCGTGAGAGATTGGCCATGAAGTCTCGCAGCACAGGTTTCGCGAAGACAGGGGTGGGGTCGTTGGTTGGTGTGACCTTGATGCTCGTCCTGTCCGCTCCGATCGCGATCGATACGCAGGCCGCAGCGGTCCAGCAAGAGCCGGGCGGGCGGTTCCGCGTGCTTGTCGTACCGCTGGAGTGCACCGAACTCGACAAGAAGTTCGGGACTAAGGTCGCGAAGGAGGTTCGAGATGCTCTCGAGGATTTCAGCACGCACGCTCCGATCCCCGAGAACGAGTACAAGCGTGCCTTGAAGCGCTACGAGATCAAGGAGGACGAGCTGAACGCGATCAAGGCGCGGCAGCTCGCGAACCTGATGGGCGCTCAGGTCGTGTACTACGGAACCTGCACAGCTTCAGGCGCCTCGTACTCGGTGGAGGCCGGTTTCATCGATGTGAAGACCGGTGACCAAGTCGATTTATTGGCCTTGTCGATCAACGACAAGAGTGATGAGTCCGTCGAGCGTATCGCGGTGGCGTCCGTGGATGCTTTCCAGGAGCAAGTGCGTTTCGTCAGGGCTAGGCAGTTCTGTGCCGACTACGTCGGCAGCCAGCAACCCGAGAACGCGCTACGGAACTGCAACGAGGCTCTCGAGATCAACAGCACAAGCGTGCCGGCCTTGTTCAACAAGGGATTGGCTTTCCGCCAGCTGTTCGAGAACGGCGAGACCGGCGGGACCAACGGCTGGGCGGACTCTGCCGTCTACTACTTCGAGGCCGTCCTCGAGCAGGATCCCGGCCGGCGCGAGGCGTTGCAGAATGCCGCTTACATCTACTCGCAGGTCGGTTCCGCAGATAAGGCCAGCGAGCTGTACAAGCAGTACTTGGAGCTCGATCCGGCCAACGTGCCCGTCCGGATCAAGGTCGCCTACGATCTTGCGCAGGCGGACCTCATGGTCGAGGCGATCGACATCATCCAAGAGGGTCTGCAGTACTCCGAGGAGAACGTCGATCTGCTGCAGTCGCTGGGTGACTATTCGCTGCGTTACTCCGAGGTAGACACGACCTACGTCGATATCGCTCTTGAGGCCTACGAGCAGGTTCTCGAGATCAAGGGCGAGGAGACGGATCAGGGGATCATCGAGAACGCGCTCGCCGCCTACACGCGCGCCAACAGATCGCAGGAGGCCATCGATTTCGCAGAGCGGGCGCTCGAGTCGTTCTCCGATAGCCCGCGACTCTGGTCGCTCTACGCCGACGCGCTGGGCCGCAGCGGGCGATTCTCAGATGCCAGCGCCGCGATGGACAGGGTGATCGAGCTCGATTCGTCCTACCAGAACGGCTACCTGAAGCGTGGCCAGTTCAAGCTGCAAGGCGGGCAGGAGGAAGCGGCGATCGCGGACTTCAACCAGGCCGTTCAGGCCGGAAGTTCGACCACCGACGATGTCTACCGGCTGTTCTACGGCGCCGCGCACGGAGCGCGGAA
>JBDHHL010000075.1:0-12537 GCA_039589375.1 Gemmatimonadota bacterium
AGTTTCTCGGAGTCGGTCTGGCAAACATCATCAATCTCCTGAACCCGGAGCTGCTGGTCATCTCCGGCGGCGTGACCAGGGCAGGGGACCACCTCTTTGACCCACTCCGCGCTGAAGTACGCCGGCGAGCATTCCGCGTGGCCGAACAGTCGTGCCGTATCATGCCTTCGGAGCTGCAGGGCAAGGCAGGCGTCATAGGAGCGGTCGCCTGCTTCAAGAAAGAAAAATGGGGCGAAGTCTAAGCCGGCAGTATAGACTTTAGGGGTCGCGCTGGTCCGGCGAAGTGGTTAGGTTGGATTTTGGTACCTACCTCGATCCGCTCGTAGCGACAGAGAACCGTGCGGTGGTGCTGGGGAAGTGAGGGACGTGCCCCCACCCGCAGGCCACCAGTTCGTAGACTCGGGGGAACTGAGCCACCGGCATGCGGCTCTTCGGGGTCATTGGCACGATGGTTTGGGACACGATCTGGCGAGAGACTTCGGTCGGATCGCCGGTCGAAGAGTGGGGGGGGATCAGCTACGCGCTAGCGGCCGCCGACGCACTAACGCCTTCCGACTTCAAGGTGAGACCTGTTGTCAAACTGGGCCATGACCTCGCCGAGCGAGGTTTTCGGTTTCTAGAGGGCCTGGCGGTACTGGAGACGGATGAGACGATCTCCGTGGTCGATTCGCCGAATCCACGCGTGGAGCTTCGTTACAAGGGCACGGAACGGTGGTGCGAGCGCCTCCAAGGCGGTGTGCCGGCATGGACATGGGAGGAGCTCGCGCCGCGCGTCGAAGGGTGCGACGCGCTCTATGTCAACTTCATCACGGGGTACGAGCTCGAGCTAGAGGTCGCGCAGCAGATGCGCCGCAACTTCAGCGGTCCCATATACGCGGACCTCCACTCGCTGATGTTGGCGCTGGGTCCAGAAGGTGAGCGGAGTCTGCAACCACTAGAGCGTTGGGCCGAGTGGCTCGGTTGCTTCGATGCAGTACAGCTCAATGAAGACGAGCTGACTATCCTCAGTAGCCACTGGGGGGATCCGTGGGCCTTTGCTGCGGATGTGGTCAGCCGTGGGACACGGCTGCTGTTTGTGACGTTGGGTCCAGCTGGCGCGGCCTACGTGATGGCCCCGGGTGCGCTGCCGTTGGCCCACGCCGGCCGTAGTGACCTGGAGACTCCAGGCCCAGTCAGTACCGGTCGGCTCGAAGTGGAGCCGGTGGCGGAAGGCGATCCAACCGGGTGCGGCGATGTCTGGGGCATAACGGCGTTCCATGCGGTCGTTTCGGGCCCCGATGTCGAGCGGGCCGTCCGACGCGCGAACGCAGCGGCTAGGGCCAACGTCGCGCACCGCGGTGCTTCGGGACTGAATAGCTGCCTTAGGAGTGATATCGAACGTGCTTGACCTGAAACACCGGGGGAGTGACGACAGGTGACCTTCGTTCTGCCCGTGCCGGAGACGCTGGACGAAAAGGGCTTCGAGTCGCTGGCCAGCGGCTGGGCCGATGCCGGGAGTAGCCGGCTACTGCTCGACGCCAGGCACGTGCACTGGGTCAGCCCTTACGGTGTACTCGGGCTTCTGGCTATGGGGTCCGCCTGGCACGGCCGTTCAGGCGAGCATGCTCTTCTACAGCCTCCTGAGAGCAAGGAGGTGGCTAGCTATCTGGCACGCATCGGGTTCTACGAGGCGGCCCACAAGATCTTCGATTTCCAGGAGCGAGTCAGAAAGCGGGCCGCCGCCGAGTCCGACGCCCTGCTGGAGATCACTCCGGTCGAGTCCCACCAGGACGTGCACGACGTCGTCGATCGGGTGCGCGATCGTGCGGCCATGATTCTCGGCAAGCGACTCGGGTATCCACCGCCCGCAGTGCTCCACTTCAGCGTGATCCTCTCCGAGGTATGTCAAAACATCGTCGAGCATGCGGGGGCGGATGGGTGGGTGTCGGCACAGGCCTACAACTGGCGTCAACGGCTGGGCCGGCAGGTCGTTGTCATTGCCGTCATGGATGTCGGTATGGGATTCCGCGGTTCTCTTGCGCGCGAGCACGCGCAGCAGTATGGGGATCGTTGGTCGGACGAGACGGCGCTGGAGGCAGCGTTCCTGCACGGCGTCTCGCGCTACCGCGATCCGGGCCGCGGCCAGGGCTTGCAGGGCATCCGTAAGCAGGTGTCCCGTTGGAACGGCCTATTTACGATCCGAAGCGGCACGGCACAGATTGCCGAGGTGCCCGACTGGATCGACAAGAAGCCAGTAGTCGGTGGCCTTCCGGATTTTCCGGGAGCGCAGATCCAGATTGTAATGCCGCAGCTCGTCCCGCCGGGCAGCGGCTAGCGGTCACGAGGAGGGCGTGGGAATGGGTGAACGGGCGACCGAGGGTAAGCCTGGCGGTGTCGATACGGTGCTCCACACTTCTGTGGCAACGTTGTACAGCAATCTCGTCACTAGACCGACGGGTCGAGCGGTTCGTTTCGCGATCGAGCAGCAGATCGAGCAGCAGATCGAGCAATCAGGCGGCAATTGCCTGTCGATCCTCGACTTCTCTCAGGTTGGGATCATCGATTTCAGTTGCGCCGATGAGATCATCGCGAAGCTGCTGAACAAGTACCGGGGACCGGATCGGTCCAACGAGGCCTACTTCGTCCTGCAGGGAGTCGAGGAGCATCACAAGGAACCGATCGAGACCGTCCTCGAGAGGCACAACTTGCTTCTCGTTACCGTCGATAAGGGGCGCCCCTCGCTTTGGGGGCCTGCCCCGATGCGCCTGCGATCGGCGTGGGACAGGCTCAGCCGGGTCGGTCGTGCTTTCACTGGCGATTTCGCTGCCGCCGCCGGCCTCAATGCACGCGCGGCCAACTCTTGGCTGAATCGCCTCGTTAGCTTGCGAGTGGCCGTTCCCGATGGGTCGGACTGCTACTCGAGCTTGTCGGCTGTCATCGACCGCCCGGTGTACGACGCGGGCCCTATCGACGCTTCCGCCTACAAGGCGGCCGCGGAGCAGTCGGGTCCCTACGGCACGGAGCGGCAACAGCCCGCTCCTCACAGTCGTTCAGAAGAAGTCGACAAGATGCCGTTCTCGGGCGGCGATGCGGATCTGCCCTCGACATCCTAGGACCAGACGATTCGTGTAGCCCTCGCCTGTGTGTTGCTGCGAGGTTCGAGCGAGAAGACGTTGACCCCCCCAAGGGTCGCCGATAGATTCGAAAAGGCGGCTAATCGTAGTTCTTATCGACGGAGAGGGTGACATGGCGGCGGCAGAGACGTTGGACAAGATCGAGGCGGTCATCGACGAGATTCGCCCGGCCATTCGGGCGGACGGCGGTGACGTCGAGCTGGTCAGCTTCGATCCAGAGGAAGGCCGGGTCGAGCTCCGACTCGTCGGCGCCTGCCATAGCTGTCCGTACTCGCTCTTGACGCTGAAGGGTGGCATCGAGCACCGGTTGAGAACCATCCTGCCCGAGGTCAAGATGGTGGTAGCTGTCTGACCGGGCGGGCCCGGCGCGTCGAGTGGCCGGCACGGGTGCCCCTGTGCCGGTTTTTTTTATATTCTGGGTCCTTCCGGAGATTCACAGCCCGAGCGGCGAAGGACGCCCAACCACGATCACGAGGTGACGATAGATGATGGATGACCACGATCGAGCTGGAGATAGCAGAACTTGGCGAAGGTTGCCGGTGTTGGGTCAGCCGGAGTCAGAGCAGACACAGCAGCCCGAAGCAGCGACGTCAACAGAGACCCAGGGGCCGCAGTCGATCCCGGGTATCCGCCACGTGATTGCCGTCAGCTCGGGCAAAGGAGGCGTCGGCAAGACGACCGTCGCCGCCAATCTCGCGACCGCCCTCGCGCATCGAGGTGCCCGGGTCGGGCTGATGGACGCGGACGTCTACGGCCCCGACATCCCGATCATGTTCGGCGTTCATTCCAAGCCTAGCATAACGCAGGAAGAACGTGTGGTTCCGCTGGAGGCGTACGACGTGAAGTTGATGAGCATCGGCTTTCTCTTGGATGATGATACTCCGGCTATTTGGCGCGGCCCGATCGTGATGGGCATCATTCGCCAATTTCTCCAGCAGGTGGAGTGGGGAGAGCTGGACTACCTCGTGGTGGACATGCCGCCCGGTACCGGCGACGCTCAGCTCTCGCTGGTTCAGCTGGTGAAGGTAGATGGTGCAGTGATGGTTACCACGCCTCAGGGCATGGCGGTGGCGGATGTACTGAAGGGGATCAAGATGTTCGAGCGCGTGGACGTCCCGGTGCTCGGCCTAGTCGAGAACATGAGCGGCTTCGTGTGTCCGCACTGCAATGAGGAGACCGATGTCTTCGGGCGTGGAGGCGGCCAGAAGCTAGCGGCGATCGCTGGCGTCCCGTTTCTTGGTGAGGTCCCGTTGGGCGCCGCGGTCGTGGCTACGAGTGACGCAGGGCGCCCGACGGTGGTTGCGGACCCGCAGTCGCCCGAAGCGAAGGCGTTCGCGGAGGTGGCCGAGAAGATTGCGCGCGCCGCGGAGGCGGCCGGTGAACGGGCGCAGGCTCCGAGCACCTGAGTTGCGCAAGCGCCGCGGCCCCGTTAGAGGATCGCTGGCCCCGGCTTCATGTTCGACTCGACTTCGAGCCGGCCGGATTGGTCACGATCATCGGCTGGATGGGCAGCGCTGAGATCGTCGCTTGGGTTCCCGAGTGCAATGAAAAAAGGGGCCGCTTACGGCGGCCCCTTCGCTGGCTGGCGGCAAGCAGGCGCATCTATATGCGGGCGATCTTGATACCTCCCAACGCGCCGCTTATGGAAAGCGTCAAGTGATGCTTGGCCGTGTCCCAGTTCCGACTGAGCCAGACGCCGCCGTCGTGCTTCTCGAAGCCGGGTGCGTCGAACGACATCAGGAACGTGCTGCGCTCGACTCGGACCCCCAGCTCTGACGGCACGTCGATATCGATCGTCCCGAGCCCCACGTTGATGTCGCCGCTCGCGTCGTGCTCCCAATCGCCCGAGAAGTCAAGGCTCAGCGTGCCGACGCCTCCCGACACGGTGATTCTCTGGCAGCGGGAGTTGCCCAGATCATCGACGCGGAACTGAGCTGCTCCGGCCTTGAACGAGCAGTGCTCGGCTGTCTCACGATTGGGCTCGCTGAACCGTATGTGGGTGTCGCTTGCGCCGGTCTCGAGCACGAGGTTCTGTAATCTGAGCCCGCCGAGATCGAGACGGGCCTCTGCAGCTCCGAATTTCATGGCTAGGGCCAGCGGCATCGCGCCGGTCAGATCAACGCTCAGATTGCCGGCCTCGAAGTCGTAGTCCTTGAGGTCCTTCAGATCGACTTCCTCGTGCCCTTCGATGTCTATGCGCAGGCTGCCGCGGCCCTTCGACTCCAGGTAACTGCTCGTCAGCTTGAACGCCTCCTCGTCATATTTCGAGTCCAGGCGATAGAGCATCCTGTCCGACCCTCGCTTCAATTCGAAGCGACCGACCGCATAGTTGATCTTCACGTCCAGAAAGTCCTGGCCCCGCCGCTGTCGCGACTTGGCCACGGTCTTCCAGCTCTGGGCCGCGACCGGAGCGGCTGAGCCGAACCCCAGTACGAGCAGGAGAATGACCGGAACGGCGATTCTATATCTCATCACCCTTCTCCTCTGCACGGCGCGCCCTGGCTCCGACATCGGCCGGCGCCATCTCCTTCGCGAACGTGTCGACCGGTAGCTCCGGTAGTTCACCGGGGCGGGCATACTTCCGCTGCGTGCCGGCCCGAGAGAGCATGGCGGCGCCTAGGCCCGATGTGGCTGCAACCCACGTGAGGATCCAGGCGGACGCGATAAGCAGGTCGTGCGCCCAGCCGAGCACAGGCGACGCCATCTGCGTGATCGCCGCCCCGGCGAACAGGGCCAGCAGCACGCCGAAGCCGTTCAGCACGTAGTAGTACGAGTTGGACCGTCGCATCCTGCCCGGCCACGCGAAGCGGTGGCGCGTCAAGTTCTCGCCGGCCGCGTGCGCCACGCTGATGTACCCCAGCAAGCCGAGCAGGATGAAGCCCAGCATGTAGAAGGGCACCGCGATAGCCGTCACGATCAGAACTGTCATCACCAGTCCAACGGGCACGAACAGAATCTCGGCCGATAGCCCGGCTAGGAACGAGCGGCCAAAGCTGTACGACACCGTGTCGCTAACGGTCTCCAGTTGGTTGCGGAAGAAGTAGACCACGATCGCGCCCAGGAACCCGAACAACAGATACATTGCGATAGTCTTGGCCAGCGACCCGACGCCCCTCGCGATGTTGTTGGCGATCGAAGGCGGTCCACCACGGACGCGGACGCGCGGAGCGAACGGTGCCACGACGACGGGAGCGAAGTGGGATGCCTCGCGCAGCCCGCCTATGACCGTTCCCTCGTTGTGGATGTTGGCGTCGATGGCAACGACCTCGCCGTCGATGCGCCCGGTGGGTGCGATCAGGAGCGACCCATCCGCGACCACCACGTTGCCGGTCACCACGCCTGCCAGCACACCGTCCGTCTCTACGAGTATCAGCGTCTGATCGAGTTCGGCGCCTTCCGGTAGCACGTATTCGTCGGCATCGAGCACGATGCGCACCGGAGAGGCGAGGTCGGTGTTGAGGATACGAGCCAACTCGGGCGCCAGGCCAATCCGGCCGAGTGAGCCTGCCAGTTCTCCGAGTTCGCTGAGCTCCACGACCAGGCCACCTGCCACAACCTCGTCCAGGGCTTCCAGCTGCGCCGTGGCGGCTGCGGCCGCGGCGGCAGCCTCAGCGATCGTTGCGGCGATTTCGGTCGCCGCTTCGACCGACTCCTCAGTAGCTACGGTGGCGGCGACTTCGGCCGAAACCTCTACCATGAACGGAGCGAGCGCCTCGATGATCGAGGCCGCGGCCGCTTCGTCGGCGGCCAGGCCGGCGCCGGCAAAGCCCGTGAGCGCTGCCCCGAACTCGCCATCAGAGGCTCCGCGCAGGAAACTGCGCCAGGCCGACTCGAGGGCGCCGCCGGGCCGGTAGCGGCCTGTCTCGCGTCCATCGATGAAGACGGTACTGTCGACGAGCCGGATCTGCAGCGACCTCCCATCGACGAGCTCGAGGTCCAGGCTCGCCTCGTCTCCGCTCAGCACGATAGCTGTCTGAACGATCTCGTCCACCGTCTGTGCCGCCTGGCCGACCAGCGGTGCTGGGACCAGCACGCCGGCGAGGACAAGAGCGGCAAGTCGCATCTGCTTAAGCATGTGCGTCCACCCTCGGAGGTTGATAGCCGACAACGCGATAGAGCGTCCAGATCGCGAGTGCCGACAACGCCGTCATAAGGGCCAGGGCGCCCGCAACACCCAACCCTGGGGCCGAATTGCCTATCTCTGACCACCAATCAGCGAGCCCGCTGAGGTGTAGGTAAGCCACTGCCCTGATCACAGCCGCCACGAGCTGCTCCCTCGCGTAGCCGAAGAACCGGCCCAGCAGCATCGCCAGCGGCACGTCCACCGTCTTCTGCACCCAGGCGGCAGCACCGACCACGCCCAACGTCCAGGCGCCGATGACGGCCGCCGCCACACGCGGGGCCTTGTACGCCAGCCTCACCACCAGGGCGGGTGCCTCTGCCGGGGCGCTGGCCGGGAGCCGTACCTGCTCCATGACATTGTCATCGAAGGATGCGGAGGGTTCGACGCCACGCAGCGAGGCGAGGTTCAGAAGAAACCCCCGCCACTCAGCTCCCTGCGTCCGGCAAGCCGGACAAGCCTTCAGGTGGCTGTCGATCGCCTGGAGTTCGTGGGCTTCGGCTTCACCAGCCGCCCACATCTCCAAGGCCAGCTCGGAGAGATGTCCGTTAGATTCCCAAGTTTTCATTTTCACCTGCCCGCTGTACCCCCTTACGAGGCCCCCCCCTTCCAGGTTTCAAGGCGACAATTGGCCCGTTCAAGGCTTCTCGCGCAGGTGGGCCAGCGCCTCCCGTAGCTCCGCTCGTGCCCTGTGGAGAAAGGTTTTCACGGTACCGATCGGCACCTCCATGATCTCGGCGATCTCCTCGTAGGGCCTGTTCTCGATATGGCGGAGGATGACCGCGGTCCGGTAGTCCGACCGCAGCTGAGCGATGGCCTCCTCTATCTCGGATCCGAGCTCCAATGCGAGCATCTCCTGCTCGGGCGACTCGTCCTGCGACTCGAGGACTATTCGGGTCTCCTCCTCACGTTCCGCGTTGGCGGCGTGGGGTGAGCCGTGGATCGAGACGGTGGCGAGCCGCGCGCGTCGCAGATGATCGATCGCGTGGTTATTGGCGATCTTGAAAAGCCAGGACGAGAAGCGGTAGTTCGGGTTGTAGCTGTCCAGGTTGTTGAAGGCTTTGACGAAGGACTCCTGAGCCAGGTCTTCAGCCTGCTCCCGGTCGCCGATCATTCTGTAGACGAGCGAAAAGACGGGCCGGCGGAAGCGTTCCAGCAGCTCCCGGAAGGCGGACTCGTCTCCCTCGAGGGCCCGGGTCACCAGCTCCTTGTCGTCGACGGGTTGGACAACCCCCGGCTCCTGTGGGTGCTCGAGCGACCCCATCCTACCGCTTGGCGGCCGGTCCCGACTCACCGGCTTGCCGCGGACACCCCGCTCCAATATGTTCGCCGCCGATCATGACCACCTCCCAGCGGCAATCCCCTACTCCCTTGGAGATCGACTCGGCACGCGAGCGTGCGCGAGCAGTCCGTGAGATGTTCTCGGCTATCGCGCCGCGCTACGATCTGCTCAATCATCTCCTTAGCCTCAACGTCGACCGGCGGTGGCGTCGCCTGGCGGTGGATCGTTTGGCCTGGGATACCCGGCCGGCCGGCCGCTACCTGGACGTCTGCACAGGCACGTACGACTTGGCGCTGGAGCTCGCCCACCGGCCCGGATTCGCAGGAAACATCGTCGCCGTCGACTTCTCCTTGTCCATGCTTCGCCAGGGGATGTCGAAAATCGACGGAAGCCCTATCGCTCCCGTGTGCGGCGACGCCCTCCAGTTGCCGCTCCCGTCGGAGCGCTTCGACGGCGTTATGGTCGCCTTCGGGGTACGCAATCTCGCCAACATCGACGCCGGCCTGCGTGAGATTCTACGGCTGCTCAGCCCCGGTGCCCGGCTCGTGATTCTCGACTTCGCCATGCCCGCGCGGCCGCTGTTCAGGAAGCTGTACCGCGCCTACTTTGCCCGAGTTCTACCTTTCATCGGGCGGCTAATCTCAAAACATAGCTTCGCCTACAACTACCTACCAGAGTCGGTCCTGGAATTCTCAAGCCCCGTAGAGCTAAGTACTCGCATGACCGCGGCGGGATTCACCGATGTGAAGTGGAAGCCGACTTCGGGGGGGACTGTCTGCATCTGGTGGGGAGTTCGGGACCGGCAGCAAGATGGGCATCGATGCGACCAAGAAATGGCCTGAAGAGGGATTCGACCGGGCGTGGCCGGACAAGATCGTGATGGACCCAGCTACCTGGCAGCGGGTCGATGAAATCTGGCCCCGGCTTGGCATCGACTTGACGGAACGGCGCTGACTTGCCAAGTTGTTGTCAGCGAAGTTCTTACCAACTCCCCCACCTGTAAGGCCGGCCCGGTCTATTCGCGACATCTGGAGGACATCAGTGTCTGAATCCAGCTGGTTGGCCGTCGATCTACGTCGCATTCTCTACGGGGTCGTCGGCGGTATTCTGATCATTGTGATTCTGGCGTTCGCCGCGTTGGCCTGGGGCTCAGCGGAGCGGCTCGTAGAGCCGACGGTGGAACGGCAGCTTGTCGAACGGAGCAGTTCGGCCGCATCGGTCATCGAGGGGTTCATCGAGAGCGCGAGTACGGAGGCGAAGCTGCTCGCAATGTCGCCGACGGTATTGGCCGCTGTGGTCGACGGTTCGAACGTCGCGGATCGCTATCTAGCCGATGCCGTGGTCCACTCTCCCTTCGATCTAGTCATCGTCACTGACCGGCACGGGCGGGTCGTCGCGGCCAGTGGCCCGGTCGCCGATGCGGAACGGAGCGAAGAAGCCTGGTGGCGCTCGGCCTTCGAGGGGAACGGCGGTCCGTCGGAAGTCATCGCGGATGAGTCGTCCGGCTTGGCAGCGTTGCCGGTGGCCTTCGCGGTGAAGGACGAAACCGGTACCCCGGCCGGCGTGCTGAGCGCCGTTCTGGATCTCAGGAGTGTTCAGCGGACCGTGGCCGGCCTGGCCCGCGGTTGGGGGTACGTCCAGCTGATCGACGAAGGCGGTCGCCTGATCAGCGATCCACGTAAGGAACGCGTTCTCGAGCGCCATCCCGACCTGGCTGCGCTGGTGCAGGGTCATCTCATACATGCTGCTGGGCAGGACGGGCAGCCGATAGTCGGCATGGTGCGACCGCTGCTGGATGGCCGTTGGCGAGCGGTCTATTGGGTGCCGGAGGATCAGGCGTTCGCACTCCTGCGTGCCGCCCGTAGAGCGGTCGGCTTCGGCCTGCTTATCGCCTTGCTGACGGCGATAGTAGGGATCATCGTCGCTGGCAGCTGGGTGTCGCGAGAGATCGGTCGGCCAGTGAAGATGGTGGCTGAAGCGGCCGATCGAGTTGGGGGTGGCGACCTCCGGACCAGTGTGAAGAGAGTGGGGAAGGGTGAAGTCCGTTGGCTGTGTGAAGCCGTACAGCAGATGGTCGATCGATTGAGAGAGCTCGTGAGTTCGTTGCGCGAAGCGAGCTATCACACTCAGTCGCGAAGCCAGGAAATCGCCGGCGCGGTCGGACAGCTATCGTCGGGGACGGAGGAGATGACCGGCATGCTGTCCCGGCTCACAGCAGAGGCTTCGAACCACTCGGATACCATCAAGGAAGTCAGTGCGCGTATGGACTCGCTGGGCGCGGCGGCGCGTGATCTCGCGAACGGGGCGGAGATAGCGACCCAACGAAGCCGCGAGCTGCGAAGTGTCGCCGAAAGGAGTCGCGAGCGTCTCGCCGAGAGCAACGTGCAGGCCGGCCAGATGTCCGAGCGCTCCGAGTTGGCGACCTCGCGGCTGCTGGAGTTCATGAACGCATCGCGCCAGTTCAGCGAGTTCGTCGATCTTATCAAGCAGTTTGCCCGCCGCACCAACCTCTTGGCGCTGAATGCGGCGATCGAGGCTGCGCGCGCCGGCGCGGAAACGAGAGGGTTTGCCGTACTGGCTGAGGAGATCAGGAAGCTGGCGAACCAGGCAGGCGCTGCGGCTGACCGGGCTGAGAAGACCACGGACGCCGTGCTCGGACAGTTGGAGACGGCCCGTTTGGCGGTGGAGGAGACTCAGGAGGCGACGCAGGCGATCGGAGCGGTCGTGGAATCGCTCGATGAGAGCTTCGGCCACGTGACTCGGGCCATGGGCGAGACCGAAGGCTGGGCGGACCGCGTGGCGGAAGTAAGCGCTGACGTGGACGGCAGCGTCCGAAGCACGGCAGGGCAACTCGCTGCCGTCGCAACGGGATTCGGCGACTTCGCCGCCGCGATGGAACAACTAGCCGCTGGGATGGAGGAGCAGAACGCGTCGACCGAGGAGATCGCCGGGGCCGTGAACGCCCTCAACACCTCGGCCTGGGAGCTGGCCGGCCTCGCCGATGTCTTCGTTATCGACCTCGAGCCACAAGAACGTGTCCAAGAAACCTGCCCCGAGAACACGACGGAAGAGCGCGAACTCGCCGAAGTTCCCGCCGCCGGGTGAGGTTACGCCGTCACGCGCAAGCGTGCCCGGGTCTGGGTCCCGCAGCACGGGGCGTCCCCGCGCTCGCCGGCCCTTCGCTACGGCGTTGGCGTGGGGCACCGTTGTGGCGTTCGTCTTGGGCGCGCTGGCCGGCATCCTTCGTCTCTGGCTGTGGCTGCTAGCCCTCGAGCCAGTAGCGATGGGGGTGGTCATCGGTGAAGCTACGGCCTCTCCATCTTCCGTGCGGCATCGGCGGCCTCCTCGGTGGAGCTACCTCTACGTGTTCCTGCTGGCATGCTCCTCCTACCTCCTGATGCATGTCTCTCACTGGCTCGCGGCCGACGGCTTCACGCCCGCCCGCTCGTTCCTCGACTTTCTCAGCAGCGCACCCTCCTCGACGTCCGCGCCCTTCTTCCAGAGCGTCGACCTCGCCAGGCAGATCTCGTTGGCGACCGGCGGGGCGACCGCGCTCAAGTACTGGCTGTGGGCGGCCGAGGGCCTGTTGATGGGTTCGGCGGCCGTTTTGGCCTACCGAATCAGCTCCATCCGCCGGCTGAAGACTTGACTGGTTGGCAGCAAGGCTGCGGCCGCTCGTATTGGTGCCGAGGGAGACGCCGCCTTCGGAGGTCCATCTGCGGAACATGCTGGGCGTCACGCGGGCCGGTGGAGGAGCTGGTGGGTTTCATCGTTGCGCGCGTGCTCGACCACCTGGATATCACTCACGAGGTCGGAAAGCGCTGGAGCGGCGAGTGAGCGAGAAGCTTCTCATCGGGCTTGTCTCCGACACCCATGGTCTCCTGCGCAACGAAGTCTACGCCGCGTTTGATGGGGTGGACGAAATCTTCCATGCCGGAGACGTCGGGGATCCGTCTATCCTGACGGAGCTCGAGGTGATCGCGCCCGTCCAAGCGGTCTACGGGAACGTCGATGGCTGGGAC
>JBDHHL010000076.1:0-12536 GCA_039589375.1 Gemmatimonadota bacterium
GTCTTGTTCCCGCCCTCGGCCCTCAGCACCCACTCGATGTAGGCACGCTCGATGACTTCCAGGGTTGGATTGTCAGGCGTCTCGTCGCTCACCAACGGTGCGGGCTGCCGTTCGGTCACGCGACTCGGCAGCGCTTCCCTACCGATCTTGCTACCCGAGACCATCGCCACGGCGCGCTCGAGCGCGTTCTCGAGTTCACGTACGTTGCCGGGCCAATCGTGCTCCATCAACGCCGCGAGCCCGTCCTCGGACAGTTGCTTCGGCTCGCCATTCCTCCGCTCGGTAAAACGTCTCAGAAAGTGCTCCGCCAGCAGCGGAATATCGTCCCGGCGTTCGCGCAGAGGCGGCAGATGGATGGCGATGACGTTCATGCGATAGAACAGATCGCTACGAAATGTGCCCTGGCGGATCAGCTCTTCCAGGTCGGCGTTCGTCGCCGCGATGATTCGGACATCTACTCGCGCCGGCTCCGTGGCGCCGACCGGTATCACCTCGTGCTGTTGGAGCACGTGCAACAGTCTCACCTGTGTCGCCGGCACCATCTCGCCGACCTCGTCTAGCAAGACCGTCCCCCCGTTCGCCGCCACGAACAGACCCTGCTTGTCTCGCAGCGCACCGGTGAAGCTTCCCTTCACGTGACCGAACAGCTCCGACTCGAGCAGGCTCTCCGGCAAGGCACCACAGTTGATGCTGAGGAACGAACTCTCGGCACGCGCCGACAGCCCATGGATGTAGCGGGCCACCACTTCCTTGCCGGTTCCGCTCTCTCCCTGAATCAGCACGGTGGATTCCGTCGGAGCAACGGTCTCGGCCACGTTCAGCGCTTCTAGGAAGCTCTCCGACTGGCCCAAGGGCCTGGCGCTCGCGTACCGATCTCTCCTCCTGATCTCCCGCTTCAACGATCGGTTCTCGGACGTGACTCGCCCGAAATCCACGGCCCTGGACAGAATCGTCAGCAGTTCATTGTTGGTGAAAGGCTTCTGAACGTAGTGGAACGCCCCCTGATTGACGGCCTGAATGGCGGATTGCAGTGAAGCTTGCGCGGTCATGAGTACGACGGGCATGTCCGGATAACGTGTGCGGGCCTCCGCCAGAACATCGATTCCGCTCACCTTCGGCATTCGAATGTCGGCGAGCACCACGTCCAGCTTCCCGTCCAGCTTATCGATAGCCTCTCCGCCCGAGAGCGCGGAGATGACGTTGAAACCTTCTCGCCTTAATAGAATCGTCAGCGTTTCGACGAGACTCTCTTCGTCATCGACCACGAGGATCTTGGGCTTCGCGTTTCCCACTCTCAGGCCTCCGCTACAGTTTCGGCCAAAGCGTGCTTGCCGGCCGGCAAGCAGATAGTGAACTGCGTGCCGCGATCACTCGACGACACGAGGATGTTACCGTGATGCTCTTGGATCGCCCGATGTACTATGGCCAGGCCCAGTCCAGTGCCCCCGCGTCGCCTGCTGAAGAAAGGATCAAAGATGCGCTTGAGATCCTCTTGCGGTATCCCGGGACCGCTGTCAGTCACCTTCAACAGGACGCCTTCCATCAGATCCATCTCATCGGGCGGGCACTCGGCCCAACCCGGGCGTACCTCGATCTGCACCTGCGTCTTGCGACCGGGCACCGCCGCCTGTACGGCGTTCAGAATCAGATTGGTGACGACTCGGTGCAGCAAGTCCTCATCTCCGGTCAGCGCTACCGGATGAGGATGGAATTTCGCATTCAGATCGATCTCGGGGCGGTACGCGGGGTGGTGCCGCACGACCTCTAACGCGTGACGTGCGACATCTCTCAGATCGACTTCCTTGGACTTACGGATGCGTACGCGGGCGAAATCGATGAAATCGCTCAGCAAACGCGACAGGCGATCCGACTCTTTTAAGACGAGACTCGCAAGTACCTGATCGTCTTCGTTCGCGTCCTCTCGCAGCTTGAGTTGCTGGACAGAGCTACTGATAGACGCCAGCGGATTCTTGATCTCGTGGGCGAGCGACGCCGACAACTCAGCTATCGCCTCCAGCCGCTCGGTTCGCTGGCGCAGGTGCTCCATGCGCTTGCGATCCGAGATGTCCCGCATGATCGCGGTCACGGACGGCGGCCCCTCCTTCCGATCGAGCAGGGCCGTGCTGACACCCACCGGAACCCTCTCCGCGTCCCGGCTGACCTCGATCTCGACGCTCGCGACGGGGATGTGATAGCTCCGCGTCCGTTCGAGCGCTCTCTGCAGACCGACCGACCGGCGGCCTAACTCCTCCATTACCGGGCGGTCCAGCCAATCACTCGCATTGATGCCGATCAGACGTTCTGCCGCGGCGTTCGCGTAAGCGAGTCGCCCGCTCCCATCGATCGTCAGTATCGCAGTGGGGATGTTGCCGAGGATGTCGCCGGTATCCAGGCGAAGCTGTTCCAGCGCGTGCTCGACCGAGCTGAGCTCGGCGCCCGCCTCTTTCAGCTTCGTACTGATCAAACCCACGACAAGCGACACCGAGACGAAGATGACCAACTGCAGTCCGACGACCGTGTTCATCGTCGTCCCCTGCCACCAGATGACGTCGGCGATGTAGGCCAAGCATGCCAGCGTCGCCACCAGAAAGCCGCCACGCAGTGGAAGCATCAGCGTGTACGCGCTTATCAAGAGAATGTACACGGGCGCGATAACGCTTTCGCTGCTTCCGGTCAGGTGCACGACCATCGTGACCAACACGATGTCGATCACCGCCTGGGCGTACACGAAGAACGTCCCGGGCGGCTCTTTTCGAACGTGGCTGAACCAGTAGCTGACGGGCGTGAGGGTAAGCGCCAGAACCAGGACCAGGGTCGCCGTCAGCGTCTGGGCCGGCGATGCCTCCGACCACGCGACCGCCGCTCCCGCGAAGATCCCGCCCGCCAATCCTATCCTCGGCAGGTATACCCAGCGGATTATGCTCCGGCGCTGAAGGCTCTGGATCCCCACCATGTTTCTATCGAGCTCGTCGCGCCCTGCCCTGCCGCCTGGCTCCGTCGATGTCGGATCGCCCCGTGACCCACCGTTGCGGGTCACGCTCGTGGCCGTTCGAATCATCGTACCTCTTCGCAAGCTGTTCGCGGGCACCTACACGTTGAGAGCGCTGCAGCGCCCTGGTTGCGATTTGTCAGTCGGAAGTACGAAGCGGGGGAGAACATCTTCTGACGTGACCTTTCCGCCCAGGCTGTTGTGGCGGTGAGGCGCTATAGGATAACACGGACCCTTGCAAAATGCAAGACTCACTTGGCCGCGCCAGCCATAGAGCGGTTTGTCAGATAGCCACTGCTAATAGTCTGGCCGAAAAAGAGTTAGAGGGGCAGCGGCCTCTCAACGGCTGAGGCCCGCAACCAGCGCGGGCCTCGGGTTGAAGGTCAGCTGCACTACTCGTGGCAGGGGTGATACTGGCTTATCGGGCCTCCCAATCGGCGGTTACTGGCCTACAACATTGATCATGTCGAAGATCGGCAAGTACATAGCCACGATCATGCCACCGACTATGACGCCCAAGAAGACGATGAGCAGCGGTTCCATGGCCGAGAGCAGCGCCTCGACGGCCGTGTCCACCTCGTCGTCGTAGAAATCGGCGATCTTGTCGAGCATCTCGTCTATCGTACCAGTTTGCTCACCGACATTGATCATCTGCGTGACCATCGGCGGAAAGACACCGGAATCTTTCAGCGGTTCGGCGATCGTTTCGCCCCCGGCGATCGACGAGCGGCTGCGCATCACAGCATCGTGGATCACGCGGTTGCCCGCAGTGCGCGCTGTTATCTCCAGGCCATCCAGAATGGAGACACCCGAGGAGAGCAGCGTCCCCAACGTACGAGTGAACCGAGCGACGGCGGTCTTTCGAAGCAGGTCTCCAAGAATCGGAACCCGCAACAGTAGCCTGTCGAGAGCGAGGCGCCCGGTGGCAGTCTTGTAGTAGAGCCGCAGAGTCCAGGCGCCGGCCGCGATCAGACCCAGGATCAACCACCAGTAGCCCTGCAGGGCATCCGACAGCCAGATCACGAATCGCGTTGGGGCCGGCAACTGCATGTCCACGCTCGTGAACATGCTCTCGAACGTCGGGATCACGAAGACCAGCAATACTGTAACGGCTACGACCGCGACGCTCAGGATGACTCCCGGATAGATCATCGCGCCTTTGACCTTCCGGACCAACGCTTCGTTCTTCTCCATGAATACCGAGAGTCGCAGCAACACGGTATCCAGAATACCACCCGCCTCACCAGCCGCGACCATGTTCACGTACAGATCGCTGAACACTCTGGGGTGATTGCGCAACGCGTCCGCTAGAGTTGCGCCGGATTCCACGTCCGCCTGCACCTCGCGAACGCTGCGCGACAAGAACTTGTTCTCGCTCTGCTGCGCGAGAATGTCGAGACATTGAACGAGCGGGAGCCCCGAGTTCACCATCGTCGCGAACTGCCGGGTGAAGTGCACGATCTCCTTCATCCGGACGCGACGACCGAATGGCATCGTGACGTCCTTCGGTTTCTCCCTAACCGTCACGGGAATCAGCCGCTGCCGTCGCAGATAGCCGATTACGGCGTCGCGACTGGGCAGGTCGACGTTCCCGGTCTGGATGTCCCCCGTTACTGTCTTCGCGCTATAGATGAAGATCGGCATTTCTCAATCCCCGCATACACCCATCGCTCTGGCACACTCGCTTACTGCCCAACACTTTACACCGGAACGGGTTCGCCTGCCAGGCGCAGAAGCTCGTTGGGATCCGAGGAAGTCCTCAGGGCCTCGTCGAGCTTGATCTCGTTCTGGAGAACCAGCTGATAGAACGCATCGTTGAGCGTCTGCATTCCGTGCTTCTTACCCGCCTGCATCAGTCCGTAGATCTGCTGCACTTTGGCGTCTCGGATCACCGAGCGGATCGCCGGCGTTGCTACCAGGATCTCGCAGGCAACCACCCGGCCCCGCCCATTCGCCTTCGGCAACAGGGTCTGGGTAACCACGCCCTCGAGGACGAACGAAAGCTGAGCCCGGACCTGCGACTGCTGGTGCGAGGGGAACACGTCGATGATCCGATTGATGCTCTCGGCCGCCGAGTTCGTGTGCAGCGTGGCCAGGCAAAGGTGGCCCGTTTCGGCCGAAGTCAGCGTCATCGCGATCGTTTCCAAGTCCCGCATCTCACCGATCAACAGCACGTCGGGGTCTTGACGCAGAGCGTACTTGAGGGCGTTCGCGAAGCTCTGCGTGTCGGTCCCGACCTCGCGCTGGTTGATCATACAGCTCTGATGCCGGTGGATGAACTCGATCGGCTCCTCGATCGTAATGATGTGCCCGCGACGCGACTTGTTGATATGGTCGACCATCGCGGCGAGGGTCGTCGACTTACCGGAGCCCGTTGGACCGGTAACCAGAACCAGGCCTCGCGGCCGCTCGGAGAGCCTCTGCAGAATCGAAGGCAGGCGCAGCTCGTCGAATCCCATGATGTCGAAGGGGATCAAACGGATGGCCAACGCGACACAGCCTCTCTGCCGGTAAGCGTTGCCACGGAAGCGAGCGAGATTCTGGATGCCGAAAGAGAAGTCGAGCTCGTCCTCCTGCTCGAACCGCTTCTTCTGTGACTCCGTTAGAATCGAATACGTGAGACCCAGCGTATCTTTGGGCATGAGAACTTGATCGATGTAGGAGTTCTCTAGCTCACCATCGATCCGCAGCTTCGGCCGCTGACCTGCCGTCAGATGCAGGTCCGACGCGCGCCGCTCGATCATCTCCTCCAGAAGCCCTCGGATGTTTATGCTTGCCATATGATTGTGCCCGTATCTCGTTTCTCGTCGCGAGACTTCGTCTTCGATCAGTTACTTCGGGATTCTAGCTTCCGCGTCGCCTCGAAGGACGAGATCATGACTGTCCTCGCTCACTGAAGCGACCGTCCTGCAAACAGCGGGAGGAGCCGGACCGCAGTAATCGCTGCACGGTCGCACGGCTCGGCCAGCGCGTCCTACGCGGCCGTCTCCTTGAGTACTTCCTCCAGAGTCGTCACGCCCCGCGTCACCTTGACCAGCCCGTCATCGCGCAAAGTCAGCATTCCATCCTCGACCGCCTGGATCTTCATCGCGTCCGCACCCTCGCCGTGCATGATCATCCGACGGATCTCCGGCGTGATCGGCATGACCTCGTACAGCCCCTGCCGTCCACGGTAGCCGGTCCCGTCACAGATGTCACAACCCTCACCCTTGAAGAACTTCAGCTCGGCGACCTTCTCGGCAGGGATCAAGGCAGCATCTAAAACATCGGGATCGTACGTTGTCTCCTTCTTGCACGAAGAACATATCCTGCGAACCAGGCGCTGAGCCGTTACCAGATTGACCGCCGACGCCACGTTGAACGGCTCGACTCCGATATCGATCAAGCGTGTGATGGTCGATGCAGCGTCGTTGGTATGCAGCGTCGATAGAACCAGGTGACCCGTGAGCGCCGCCTTGATCGCGATGCCGGCGGTCTCGAGGTCACGCACCTCACCGACCAAGATGATATTCGGGTCCTGACGCAGGAACGCCCTGAGCGCCGCGGCGAATGTCAGACCGATCTCGGGTCGCACCTGGACCTGATTGATGCCGTGGAGGTTGTACTCGACCGGGTCCTCCGCGGTCATGATGTTCACTTCTTCGGTGTTGATCTTCGTGATCGCCGAGTAAAGCGTCGTCGTCTTGCCGGAACCGGTGGGCCCCGTCACCAGGACCATCCCGTAGGGATTGCGGACGGCGAACAGGAAGTCCTTCTCCGCCTTCGGCTCCATGCCGAACTTCTCCAAGTCGAGTTGAAGATTCGACTTGTCCAGAATACGCAAGACGATCTTTTCGCCGAACAGACCAGGCAGTGTGGACACGCGGAAGTCGATCACACGTCTGCCCATCCGCATCTTGATACGTCCGTCCTGCGGAACCCGCCGCTCCGCGATGTTCAGATCGGCGAGGATCTTCACGCGGCTGGTGAGAGCGGCCTTCATCCGAAGCGGTGGGCGCATGATCTCACGCAACGCTCCATCGATCCGGAAGCGGACGCGGACGTCCTTCTCGTAGGGCTCGAAATGGATGTCGCTGGCGCCCTTCTGGACCGCGCTGGTCAGGACGCCGTTGATCAACTTGACGACGGGCGCTTCTTCGACCTGGGCCTGGAGCGCGGTGACCGAGATCTCGTCGTCTTCGGAGCCATCGACGACCTCGATGTCCTCCTCGTCGAACTCCCTGAGCAGGTCCTGCAGACCGTCGTCGACCGTCTCGTAGTACTTCTCAACCGCTTTCTTCAGCGAGTACTCGCCGGCCACCACCGGCTCGATGTCGTACCCCGTCGAGAACCTGAGCTCGTCGATAGCGTCAAGGTTCGTCGGGTTCGACATCGCCACGGTCAGCGTCCGGCCTACCCTGCGCAGCGGCAGCACCAGGTGGCGAGTAGCGATTTCAGGTTTGACCAGGTTGATCACCCGCACGTCGATCTGGCTGATACGCGACAGATCGACCGCCTTCACGCGGTACTTCCGGGCCAGCACGCGGGTGAGATCGGTCTCCGAGACGAAGCCCATCGCCACCAGAGTGTAGCCCAATCGGGAGCCGTTGTTGCGCTGCTCAGTGAGAGCTTGCCTCAACTGCTCGTCGGTGATCAGACCCTCGCGAACCAGAAGGTCGCCTATTAGATCGCTAGCTTTGGATCGGGTTGTAGCCATTCCGACCGGAATAAATGGTGTCGAGTTGGACCCGCTGGCGGGGGGAGTAGTACAGCAAGTTCTAAAGCTGCTAGAAGTTACGGGAAGTGTCAAGGTCCCACGCGCACCAGCGGCCGAAGCCGCTCCAGCGTCGCCGGCCCGACCCCCGGTACTCCCAGAACATCCTCCACCCTTCTGAAGCGGCCATGTTCCTCACGCCAACGCACTATGGCCTGGGCCCGCGAGGGCCCGATACCAGGCAACGTCTCCAGTTCCTCCGCCGAGGCACGATTCAGATTCACCCGGTTGGGCCGGGCCTTCGCAGGTGCCGACCGGCTTCCAGCATCGCCGTCCGTCGCCGCCGTGCCGTCGCCAACCGCCGATTCCGGAAGCGTTGTATAGGGCTCCAGCTGGCTGATCTTCTTCTGCCCAAGCCCCGAAACACGCCGGAGATCGCCGAGCGACCGGAACGGCCCCCCCCGTTGTCGAGACTGCACGATGGCCCGAGCCAGAGCCGGACCCACTCCGGGCAGACGGTCCAGCTCGATTTCCGTCGCCTTGTTCAGGTCGACCACTTCCCCGACGGCCAGCGGTTGCTTGCGACGCTCGGCCTCGCTTTGCGTCGACTCGGCCACCGCCAGAGCCGAATCAACGCTTTGCGCCACTGCGAGGCCGTTGCCGCTCAACTGCGCTGCGTCCGGCGCCAACAGTAATCGCCCGAACGCCGCTAGTACTACCAAGAGCGCGCTGGCCAGCAGGGCCTTCGTCTCGCCTTCAGTCAGCCTCACAGCGCTCTATCCCCGAGATCCGAGCCGACCGCAGTCTTACATCACGACCCGGCACGAAGATCGGGAGGCGGCGTCAACAGATCCTCATATGCAGAGCCGACTAGTATTCGACGACTCTGGTATCGACGGGTCGTTGCTTTTCAACAGGCTTTGAATGCTGACTATCGAATGTCGAACATCGAATATCGAAGATCGATGATTGAAGAAGAACCTGTAAATCGATCAACGGCTAGCGACAATCGACTATTGAAGAGCACCAACATATCCGTGTCACCTGACTGGAAGTCGCCGCCAGCCGGTACTCGACTAACAAGTTCCCTTCAAACATCGGAATTCGGCGTTCGATATTCGGCATTCAAGGCCGGCCGGCTCGCTGGCCGGCCGCCCGCCACTATCTTCCTGCGTACACAAGCCGGGCTATCACGGCCCCAACAACCCCGAGACTCGATGCAGAGACCTTATCCGGCGTGTCGTGGGGCGTGTGCCAGTATGGGTAGTCGAAGTCTATGATGTTGATGGTCGGAATACCGGCCTCGTTGAGCGGGATGTGATCGTCATTCACGGTATGACGACCCTGGCGCTGAAAAACATCGGAGAACCCCATGCGATGGGCGATGTTCCAAACCTTGTCCACGACCTCGGGCGCCAGCCGGTTCGAGTGGCCCTCCACATAGATCTCGAGGTCCCGGTCGCCGACCATGTCCAGCAGAATACCGTACTCGGCCGCGTAGTCACCCGGCAGGTTGGCGGCGAAGTAGCGAGAACCCAGAAACACGTCCTTGCTCACTCCGAAATCGCCGTAGTCCTCGCCGTCCACGAGCAGGATGTCCACGTTACGCGGAGGAGGAGCCTGTTTCAGCATCTCGGCCAACTGCAACAGGACCGCGGTGCCCGAGGCGCCGTCGTTAGCACCCGGGACCGGTATGTTCCTCTCCTCGGCGTCGAGTGAATTGTCGGAAATCGGTCTCGTATCCCAGTGAGCGAGCAGCAACAGCGCTGGTCCCTCGCTCGGGCGGAAGCGGGCCAGAAAGTTGAACAGAGGCAAAGTCACGCCGTCCGTCGTGACGTGCTCGAACCGCTGGGCGACCACGGTGTCCGCTCGCGCTGCCAAGTAAGTCCCGACCCATTCGGCCATATCTCGATGGCCCGGCGTGCCTGGAACCCGGGGGCCGAAGGCCACCTGTCGCTCGACCAGCTCGTATGCCGCCGCCCCATCGAAGCGCGGATGGTTCGCCTGCACCGACGGCGTCGACCCATACCCAGCCTCGGTCTCGCCGTCGGCCCCACCACAAGTCGCGGAGGCCAGGGCAACGGCCGCAGCTGCCAGGACTGCCAGTGCACGGTGGTACGATGATGTTGCCAGTATCAACGAATCTCTCCCGTCTCGAGTAGGAATTGGCCGAATATCGAGATCTCCAGCTGTGTTGATCCGGCGCGCTGTCCGATCTCGCTCTGAGTGTCACGCCAGGAACCCTGCAACCCGAGAGAAAACGGGGGGACATCCGTGGCAACCGTCAGATCGACGGTCTTGATGGTTCGATCGGTGAACGGCTCGCACTCGGGTAGCTCCTCGCTACCTTCCGGCGGTAGCTCGGCGAAAGCCGCGCCAAGCTGGCGGCACTGATTCTGATCGTTCTGCGAAAGCCGCAGCGAGATGCGCACGGGATTGCGGAACTTGCCTTCCCTGTTGATCGGTCGGATGCGGCCTGTGACCTGCAGCGATTGGTTTCGAGAATCGCCCAGCGTTATCCCCGTTGGGTCGCGTCGCTCATCATCCGACGATGTATTGCTGTAGCTGAACATCCACTCTGTCGTCATCTGGAGATTGACGTTAAACGGTATCGACTTCCTCTCGCTCGTGCGCGTCTGATCGGCGTCCAGCACCTCGTTCCGATTCTTGGAGACGGTGTAGCCCGTCCGGAATGAGAGGTTGGTCACCCAGCGCGACAGGAAGTTGGGGAGCGGGAAACGACTCCAGTTGAAGTTCACGCTCGGCCACGAAACGCCATGGCCCTTCGACTGCGAAATCGGCGTCCACGTGAACACATCGTTCTTGCTGTAGTCAAAACTGAACGCCGCTCCCACTGGCAAACGGAAACCCGTCGACACCGTCAAGACATCCGAATCAGAGACCCGGCTGGCCGTGTCACCATCCTGGACCTTGAAAGATTCAAGGCCCCCCAAGCCGAACTGGTAGCTCAGATCCGGGCGCGCCGTCTCGCGCTGGTAGCGCGAACTGAGCTGCCCGCTCCAGCTGGCCGTGAGTATGTCGAGCCAATCGACCACACCCAGAATCGCACCGACCGCGCCAGTTCGATCCTGACCGACGACGCTGCGAAGGAGTACCGGCGCGTTGAAACCGGCCGAGAGCCGCACAGAGCGCGAGTTGTTGAAGTCGCTGGTCAGCACCGTGTCACCCTGCTGCTCCGTGACGAACGAGGCGCCGCGATTGAAGCGATACCGCGTATCCAGGGTCGCCTGCGGTATGAACCAGGTGGCAACGCTCGGTCGATAGCTCCAGTTCATGTCCAGCGTTCGGCCGGTTTCCCAACCCGTATCGATGCCGAACAGCGACGAGCGCTCGGAGGCGATCAGCTCGCGGGCGGATTGGCCGGTAACCAGCTGGTGCGTCGGTACCAGCTCGCGCGCCTGCGAGGCGAGGAATCGTCCCGTCAGTGCCGACACCGGCGCGAAGTTCATCGAGGCGTTGGTCAGCAGCCGCTCATCAAGTCTCTGGATCGGGATAGCGGCCGAATCGTCCGGCAACTCGATGATCTCCTCGAACCGGCGCGTGTCCGACTCGGAATCCGTGTAGTTCGTACTGAACTGGAAACTGACCGGTGTGAGCCGCAGTCGCCAATCCGTGCCCGGAATCAGCGGCAGCGATACGTCGCCAACATTCGACCTGAAGCTGTATGACGCCGCGAGGCCGCTGGCCTCGGTCGACGAACGCGACGTGCGTGACGTTCGGCGGTCCAGGGACAGTCGAAGCGAGGAGTTGTCTACGAACCAGCCGACCCACGGAGTCGCCGTCGTCGATGCCTTCGACAGAGCCAAATCCACTCGTAACGTCTTGCTGCTCGGCGTCCGCAGGCCCGACAGCTGTTCCACGAAGATGTCCGTGCGCGGCAGTAGCCGCGGCTGCGATGATGTATTGTTGTAACTGACGTTGAGGGGCAGGTTGACGCTCCACGAATCCGGAAGCATCTCGCCGAGACGAATGTTGCCGCCCAATGCGAAAGTGCTGCTGGAACGGAAGCTGGGGTCCCGGGCGAGTTGCCGGAAATACGGGTTCTCGCTGGAATACGAAAGCCGAAAGCCGAATAGATCCGAGCCTCGAACGTCGAGACTGAATTGCCCGACGAGGCCCGCGTTGTCCACCGCCGTCGCCAACCGCATGTCGTCGACCCACAGCTCGCCTGAAACCGGAAGGCCCGAGCCCGAGTTGTAGGCGCCAAGAGAGATTTGGCGGACCGCTGCCAGGTTGGGAGCCCGTGAACGCTGCCCGACGACCACAGCGTAACTGCTGTCGCCGTCCTCGAAGACATCCACATCCCAGACCTCGAGCGTCGTATCTCCCGGTAGCCCGCCCGCGCGCAACATTATCTCTTCCGCCGAAGTCCGCAGCGCTATGAAACGGTTGAAGTCGATGTGAATCTCGGGTAGCCAGGCCTCGCGTAGCTCGGAGCCGCCTGCTCCGGGCGGCACTTCCGCGAGTGACGTCTTGTACATGTAGAAGTTATTGGCGTTCTCGCCGAGTTTGACCACGAACTCGAGCGGCTGGCCCGACCTGCCCCACGGACCCTCAAAGCCCAGCGCCCACACGGACAGCGTCCGATAGGCGAGGAAATCACGCGGCGTCTGCGCGTACTGCAGGTAGACCTCGGCACGCTCGTTCGGGCCGACGTTGCTAAACCTGATTCTCAACGACTGCTCGTTGAACGACTGGCCGCCGAACCCGAACTGATCCGTCTGGTTCGCCACCTGATCGGTAACGCCGGGCGGCGGAACGTAGTCCGGATCCACCGTGCTGATCGGTCCGACTTCCACCAGAGCATCGGGTGTCACTACGGTCGTCGAATCG
>JBDHHL010000077.1:0-12718 GCA_039589375.1 Gemmatimonadota bacterium
CCCGCCCAGGTGTCGAGACTGCGGCTTCGGCTTTCCCGGCCGATTGCGGAAGCACCTGGGCCCGCCGAGCCGCTGCCCCAAGTGCAAGAGCCACAGGATCGAACCGCCGCGCTTCCACATCGCCAACTGACGGACTCGCCGTTCAGCGCGAGCGGCTCGTTAGGCATGAGACAGCGATGAGCTATCTTGGAATCTTCGCCCCGTCGAGGTGCCGCGATGGAGATCGCATTGACCGCTGTTTTCAAGAAGGTGCCTGAAGGCTACATCGCCTTCGTGGAGGAGCTCCCGGGTGCGAACACCCAGGGTGCCCCACGCTGGAGGAGGCGCGGGAGAATCTCCGCGAAGCCGTCGAGCTCGTGATCGAGATCAATCGGGCAGTGGCGAGGGAAGATGCCGGCGATGGAGAGGTCATCCGAGAACCCCTGAAGATTGCTGCAGGGTGAAGCCCCGCGATCATGTGCGCCACTTGGAGGCGCACGGCTGCGAACTGGCGCGAGAGGGTGGCAAGCACTCGGTGTACGTGAACCGTGCGACGCGCAAGGTGTCTACGATTCCACGGCATCGGGAAATCAACGAGCATCTCGCGCGCAAGATCTGCCGGGATCTCGAGGTGGCGCTCCCTGCTGCCTGACGAGCCGCCCTTCGCTTACAGCGGCTCGTTACGCCGTCGCTCCGCGGGAAGGAGAGCGAGCACCTTGGAAGGCTCGGATGACGATTGCGGCCAGCAGTGCGCCGGCAACGTAGTACGGGAAGTCGGACCATTGGAACACGCTTCCGATGAGCGCGTGGCCCAGCCAGGTGGAGCGAATGGCTTGGAGAGGAGCCGGATGCCAGAGCTGGAGGAATTCCAGGGCGGACGTGACGGCGAGAACTGCAGCGCAGATGGCCCAGGGTGAGAGCCTGGGGCGCAGCACCGCTACCAGGAGACACCAGAACACGACGTAGAGCGTGCCACCTGCATGCGTCGCAACCCACTTCTCCGCCGGGCCCGCGTAGAGCTTGGTGGCGAAGCCCAGTGGGGTGACGATGGCGAGAGCCAGGAAAAGGCGCAGCCTCACACCCGAATCGGTCACGTCACGCCTGTCGGGCCCGGCCGTCACAGGAGCGCCCGGCCGAGAACTGCGAGGGCCGCGCCGAGGGAAAGCGCCAGCACCAGGGGTCGGATGCGTCCCCGGTCGAGCCACGGGGCTACGAACCGAGAGGCTGCGAAGCCCAGGAGGACGCCCGGCAGGAGGACCAGTGCCAGCCACAGCTCGTCGTTGCCGAACCGGCCGACGGCGGCGAGCGCGGTGAGAGACAGCGTGGCGCCCACCAGGAAGAACGCCGACAGGCTGCTGCGAATTCGCGGGCCGTCGGCGTGCTGATAGAGCAGTGCGACGGGAGGGCCGCCGATTGCAGCCACCGTACCCATCACGCCGGAGAGTGCGCCGGCTGCGATCGTGAGCGGAGGTGTCGGTTGGAGTCGCGGGAGCCTGACGCTCAGCGCGACGGCGAGAAACACCAACCCGGCGAACAGGATGTCGAAGTCGGCTCGGGGGAGCGCCACGACGAGCAGCGCAGCGGGAACCGTGGTGACGATGCGTCCCATGAGGGCGAGGCCCACGCCGCGAAAATCGATCGCATGCCGTTCCCGACAGGCCATGAGAAACGTGAGCACCACGGTGGCTGCCAGCAGCGGACCGGGAACGAAGCCCGCGTGCAGCAGGAGAAGCAGTGGCGCCGCGATCAGCGCGAATCCGAACCCCACCGAAGCCTGGGCAACCGCCCCGAGGAAGCTGATGGCAATGGCAATGCCGACGTCGAGAGGACCGATCGGAATCCGCGGCTCCTGGAGGCTTCGTGGGCGGCGCGCTACCAGCCGGCCCGTGAGCTGCCGGCTGCAGTCGAAGCCGAAGAGACCAGCATACCATGGAGCCGCACTGCGCAGGCGCGCCCGCGGGCGGGCCGGCGACCGCAGCGGCCCGTCAGGCCGTGGGCTCGGGGAGTGAGAGCGCGGCCGCGAGCGCGTCCAGCCCGCGATCTCGCGCCAGCTGAGCCGCGGACTTGCCGGCGAAGCCGGGCGCACCCGAGCCCACGATGCGAAGATCGGCGCCGGCAGTCGCCAGCTCCCGCGCCACCGCTTCGTGCCCGTTGATCACGGCGAGCATCACGGCCGAGAGGTGGAACTTCGCAGTCCGATCGAGATCGGCAGCGGCATCGATGAGGAGGCGAACCATTTCGAGATCGCCTCGTCGAGACGCGAGCATGAGTGCGGATTGGCCGAAGCGATCGAGTGCGTCGACATCGGCACCCGCCTCGATCTGCGATGCCAACGAGGCCACATCGCCGGAGCGCACAGCGTCTTCCCAGTCGTTCGTCACAGGTTCCTGCCACCCGAGGTACGGGCGGCAGCATACCATGGGGCATCGCTACGCCGGAGCGCGCTCGCGTCGGCCGGCCAGCTGCAAAGACTCCTCGGGCTGCACCTCGTCCGCTGGGAGAAGACGCGGGCTCACACCTCGAGGTGCATGAACCGCTCGTCCTCTAGGTAGCTCCCGCCGAGGCCCTCGTAGAAGCGCAGGGCGAGTGCATTGGGTGCGTAGACGGACCAGCAGACCTGCGAGCCACCCCGCTCCCTACAGATGTCGACCGCCTTCTCCATCAGGGCACGCCCGAGGCCCTGGCGACGAGAGTCGCGGCGCACGTAGAGGTCCATCACGTAGAGGATGCGGGCGGCATCTTCGACCTCGTATCCCCAGTGGTAGAGGAGATACCCGAGCAGCTCGGTCCCGGTATCCACCACCAGGCCCCAGAAAGCCGGATCCGACCCGAAGCCGTCACGCACGTAGGACTCGGCGTTGAACGCAGACTCGCCCGGTATGTCGATGGACTCGAGGTAGTCCGAGAATTCGTTCTCGAGCGCTTCGATCGCTTCGGCGTCTTCGGCGGCGGCCTGTCGAATCGAGAATCTCATGCCGATACCTCGGCGTCCTCGGGCGAGCGCCCGTAGAGGACAGCGGCGTCTGGCTGCTCCGTGCAGTACCAATGCACCCAGATGTAGGCGTGTTGGAAGAGGGCCACGGCGAGCGCTGCCTGGGAGCGCGCGATGAGCGCGATGCCCCAGAGCCCGAGAAAGACGAACGCGTACATGGCGTTCGAGCTCCAGGCGAACGCGCCGCCGCGCACCATCGGCATGGCGCGGTAGCGTTCGAAGAAGTGGTCGCCGCCGAGCGCCCGGGCGAAGCCGAAGTGGGTCTTCACCGAGTGCATCGTCCACACTGCGGGTACCAGCAGCAGGGCGCCGACGACCACAGCCAGCCAGCGGTCGATGGCCAACGAGCCAGCATCGGCGACGGCCAGGCGGATCACCGCGAGCGGCCGGGCGATCAGCAAGGGAAAGAAGAGGATCCCCCAGACGACGAACCCCGTATCGCCGAACATGCGCGTGAGGAGCGAATGGCTCAGCTGGCTGCGCCAGATCAGGGCTACCGCTACCTGCTGCACCACCGGCACGAGAACGCCCGCGAGAAGCCAGCTGCGCTCGTCGATCCCGAGCCACTCACCCCCGTCGAGGACGGGAGCCGCGATCGCCCAGACCCCGGGCAGAAGCGCCGCCAGAAGAAGAAGGTGAGACAGCTGCCCCCGCCAAAGATGCTCCGGCGGGATGGAGACGCGGAGCGGATCGGAGTTGCGATCGTCCATCGCCGGAACGGTAGCGGAAACGCGAGCTGCGACGTCCCGTTACCCGGCCGCCGACTACTCAGCCGAGGCCTCGGTCTCAAGGACGATTTCCCGCGCACGCTCGGCGTCTTCGAGAGGAACCTGGAGTCTGATGAAGAGCATGGTGGGCGGGATCTCGCCGACGGCGCCTTGAAGGGATTCGCCGATGATGTGCGCCGAAATATCGTGCTGTTCGAGGACTGACTTGATGAGATGGGCCTGAATCGAGTTGGTCGTTTCGTAGATCGTCTGGAGCTCGAGATACTCCACCTGAGGCTCCGGCGGCACCTCGCCGTGCCGGAGCTCGGAACCGCAATCCGAGCAGACATCCACCGCATTGGTGAACTCTGCGATTCGACCAAAGCGAACGAGATGTTCGCAGTCTTCATTCGGGCAATGCTTCATTTCAGCCTCTCCACCGCCAGACAACCCAATACGCCAGGACATTGACCGCCACGACGAAGCCCGCCAGGGCAAACTGCGTGGGCGGGGTCAGAGTGGACGGATAGATGACGGGCACAATGTAGTGATCGACGAATCCACCGGAGTAGCCCGAAGCTCCGGCTGCGCCACGCAAGGCGCTCTCGAGTGGCGTGAGAGGGCAGACGCCTCTCGAAATCTCGATGAACACCCCCCACAGGGCGGCCGGAAGGTGCAAGAGCGGCGCCCAATGCCAGCGCAGGGCCAGAAGACCGCCCGCAACGACAAAGATGATGAATGCGAGGTGAAGGAGCAGAACGAGATCTGCGAGGACGCGGTAGATCATGGCGACCGCCCGGGTGTTGTCCAGTCAGCTGCAACGGCATGTCGGGTGGCGCAAGCAGCGACTAGGCAGGCCGGTGAAGAAGCGTAAGAGAGAACGCAACCAAGCTGAAGACGCCCCACACCTCCATTGAAAAGGCGAGCATGCCGAGGACGAGTCCGTAGATAGCGATGCTCTCGTCGAGGGTCCAGGCCACGATGTAGAAGGGAAACGACGCAGCCGGCTCCGGTGGCGGCGTGTGAATGGCTCTCCCAGACCCGGAAGCACGTCGCCAGCAGAAATGAGATCCGATACCGGTGGCCAACGCGACGGCTCCCAAAGCCTGGGCGAAAATTGGTAGATCGAGGGGTTCGTTCGCGGTCCCAATTCCCGCGAAAAGCAGGCCGACGTAGACGAGCTGCGACAGCAGCAGCGCCATCCAAATCGTTCGGAGGGTCGTCTTCGCCTGCGTAGAATTTCCTTGGATCATCCCACCGCCTGACTCAGATTACGCGGCAGCCATATCGGAGCGCACGACCGCGTACAGCGCGACATGCTCGAAGACCCCCCACTTCTTCACGCGTTCCCGAAGGACTCCCTCTTGCTTCATTCCCGCCTTCCGCAAGACCGCGCCCGAAGCCGGATTGCGAAGCATGTGGTAGGCGTAGATGCGGTTGAGTTCGAGAGTCCTGAATCCGAAGAGAACCGTCGCCTGCGCCGCTTCACTGGCGTACCCGCGGCCCCACGCCGCTTGCCCGATCCAGAAACTGAGCTCCGCCTGGGAGTGCTCGCGATCGATCTCGCGGAGTTCCGTGCTGCCGAGCAGGTTGGCTGTGTCTATCAGCTCGATCGCGAAATGCACAGACCGGCCCGAGCGATAGCTGGACGCGTTCGCGGCGATCGTGGTGCGCGCGGCGGATACGGAAAACGGATGGGGTATCGAGATCATGGTGTCTGCGACTTCGCGCGCGCTTCCAAGCTCCGCAAGCCTGGGGGCATCCTCCGCCACGAAGGGGCGAAGTCGAAGGCGGCGCGTCTCGAGTCGGGGATGGGCTTGGATCATCCGCTGCCGCCTGACGGACCGGCCGCTCAGCTGCCGGCTCCACTTGAGGGTAGAGGCACCAGCATACCACGGCGGCTCGCGCGGCTGGAACGCCCGCTCGTTGGACCGTCAGCCGCAGTGGCTCGTTAGAGGCCTGCACGGTTAGCGAGAGCAAACAACCCCGCTGCCTCGGCGTGGAGTACGGTGGTGTCGAAGAGCGGCACCGGAACGTCTACGGGCCGGAGAAGGAGACCGATCTCGGTGCAGCCCAGAATGACGGCCTCTGCGCCCATGCCAATGAGTTCGGATACCACGCGCCGGAATTCTTCGCGAGAGGAGGCAGAGATGACGCCCCGGCAAAGTTCCGAATAGATGACTTCATGTACGAGCGTGCGTGAGGCCGCGTCTGGCACGTGAATCGCCAGTCCGAACTTTCTCTCCAGTCGGCCACGGTAGAAATCTTCTTCCATGGTGAACCGGGTACCGAGGAGGCCGAGGGTCGAGAAGCCAGACCTCTGAATAGCCTGGGCTGTCGGATCCGCGATGTGGAGCAGTGGAATCTCGATGCGCGCCTCGATGTCTGGCGCCACGCGGTGCATCGTGTTCGTACACAGCACTATGAAGTGAGCCCCCGCTTCCTGAAGTGCAAGAGCGGCATCCGCAAGAAGGGAGCCCGCCTCGACCCATTGGTCGGCGCGCTGCAGGCGCTCGATTTCCGCAAAATCTACGCTGTAGAGGAGGAGCTTGGCGGAATGGAGGCCGCCTAGCTTTTCTGCGATGGTGCGGTTGATGATCTGGTAGTAGGGGACGGTGGACTCCCAGCTCATTCCGCCGAGAAGCCCGATCGTCCTCACGCTAGCCTCCAATCGCAGGCGCCTGACGGACCGGCCGTTCAGCTGCCAGCCCCACTTGAAGGTAGAGGCACCAGCGTACCACAGAGCCTCGCTACGCCGGAACGCTGGCGCGTTGGCCGGTCACCTCCAAGGGCTTGTTAGGCGGCGGGCTCACACTGAATCTCAGGACGGAGGCTACGAAATCTCTCTGCCCATTCCTCGTTGAGGCGAGTGCTTTGCGGCTGGAAGGAGAGATTGGAAAGATCAAAGCTCTGCGGAACCGGAATGCCCAGCCAACCGAGAACACATAGGATCGAACCCTCGAGATCGGCGACTAGATCCTCGTAATAGAGATGAAGTGGATCCACTTGATAGCGTTGGAAGAAATCCGTCCATCCTGCGTCGCTCTCACGGAGCAATCGATACAGACCATCTAGAAACTCGATGTCAAAAGATGGATCGTTGAGTGCGGGCCTGGTCGCGGCCTGCGAAGAGGACCAATGGCCCGTTTGCCCCGCGAGCGCCCACGAAACCGCCTGTCGAACTTTGTCGCGTCGCCCAAGATGAATGAGCTTCGGTTTGTCGAACACCGCAGAAAGAAGCTCTGCGCCTGGAAGCCCGGCGTGATCGCCCAACCCGCTGAGCTTCCGGAGGAGCTCTTCGAGCGCGATCCAGGAAATCTTTACCCCACAGACACCATTTGGGGTCCGGCACTCTTGCAAGACCATCTGCAGGAAATCCCGAAACGACGAAATTCCGCGCTCGCGCGCCCAGGCGCTCTCCTCGAATCCAGCAAGCGTCGCACCGTGTTTCTCGGCGTCTGGAAAGTGAGGGATGAAGTATTCGGTGGGGTTGCCCAAGACTCCGGTACGCGAAAGTGCCTCACAGAACCAGTTGCTCCCGGATCGCTGCACAAAGGTAATCAAGTAATTGACCGAGAGCTGATCTATATGATTCACCGTGCAACCCGTCGTCAAGCAGGTCGGCGGTTCGGGGGCCGGCCCCACTAGAGGGCAGAGATACCAGTGTACCACGGAGCCCCGCTACGCCGGAACGCCCGCCCGCTGGCCGGTCGGCTGCAACGGCTTGTTAGGCAGCGTTGGAGAATTCCCCGAACTACCAGGCGCTATTCGGATGTTTCGCTCGTGGGAGGCGCGATAAGCTGCAAGCAGCTGGGCTTGAGGCAATATTCAATGAAATTCTGACGCTCAGCATCTAGATACTGAACAACAGACTGGCCCCGACATGGAGACTCTGGCGTCGGAAACCGTTCCGCACACGGCCAACAAAGCAGGGTTAAGAATTGTTCGCGACTCGACCCCCTCGGAACTGCGTCGCCATCACATGTCCACTCGAGATCCTGGGATACGATGCAGGAGGACTCTTGGGCTCCATCGGATAGATTGAATCCCGTGAACATGCAGGCGCCCCCTAGATTCGATGCAGACGCCGGCACGGAAAGAAATAGCAAGGAGGCTAGGAAGGTGAGGATGGGCATGGTCACCTCGCTAACGCTGCCTAATGGACCGGCCGTTCAGCTGCCGGCCCCACTTGAGGGTACAGACACCAGCGTACCACAGAGCTTCGCTGAGCCGGAACGCTGGTGCGTTGACCGGTCAGCTGAACGGGCTTGTTAGGCGGCGAGCTCATCGACGGAGCTCCGAGCTGTTACGCTCGGATGATAGGAGGTTCTCGAAGACTCTTGCGTAGGCAATTTCTTCTTCTGTTCCGGGAATAAGGAAACCCTCGCCAAATCTTTCGGCGAAGTTCTGCTCAATCGCATAGAACGGCTGTACATCAGACTGCGGCCCGATGTCTAGAACGTAATGGCAGAGAGCCAGCCCACTGCCGTGCTTCTTGACCGTTTCCGCCCGCCAATGCTCAATTGGACCGCTCGCACCCGGGAAGAGCTGGTGATATGCCGCACAATACTTTTCAAATGGGATGGGGTGTCTCTGGGAGGGTGTCAAGACAACCGAGCGGATTCTTGAGATCTTGCGAAGAAGTCCGGCAATCAGTGGTTGGTCGTCCGCAACCAATTGAAAAAGGTAGATAAGAGCTTGGCCACGAGGCTCAAGGAACTCGTCCAATCGGTTGAGAAGAGTTTCGACAAACCGGCAGCCGTCAGGTCCGCCGTTGCTGGTGATCGTTCCCTCGATTCCCTGGGGCGTCGGAACGAAGGGCGGATTAGCAAGGAGCACATCGTATCTCTGCTTCGGAACGTAGGTAGCAATATCAGCTTCGAACGTATTGAACTGCGTGGCCGAAAACGCGTTCAGGGCGGCGTTCTCGCGTTGAAAGCTCACTGCCCTGGGGTTGATGTCCAAGAGATCCACGCGCTTTGCACCGGCCTTGAGCGCCATGAACCCAATGGCACCGGAGCCGGCGAATGGCTCAAAAACGCTCTTGCCTTCAACGATCTGAGGGAAGTTCAGAAGACGGTTCATTAGACCGCCTTGGGGGCTACCCAGGCCAAGAACCCGTAACTTGTCGGGCTTGCGAAGAAGTTCAGCCTTGATGATGAGGTCGTTGGCGAACCTGTATATGATCTCATCTCCGCAAATCTCGTGAGTGCGTTGCAGGAGATCGGGGATTGACTGCTCTGTCGGCATCGTGGAACAAAGGCGACACGAGAATCGCCACCTAACGGACCGGCCGTTCAGCTGCCGGCCCCACTTGAGGGTCCAAGCGCCAGCGTATCACAGTGCCTCGCTACGCCGGAACGCCCGCCCGTTGGCCGGCCAGCTGCAACGGCGTGTCAGGCTGCGTGCAATGCTCCGCTATTAATGAGGCGTAACAACGGCCGACGCCTGAGCAGCCGCCGATGGCTCGCAAGGCCAACACCGAGACCGAAAGCGAAGCCTCCAAGATGATCTTCCCACGCGATGCCGGGCACGTCGAACACCCAGCCGGCCAGATTAAGAGCGACCCAAATGCCCAAATAGGCGGGCGCGGCGAGTTTGAACTGCCAAAAGATTAGCATGAAGGTCAGCTTCGCTCGCCGAAAGAGGACCGCATAGAGCGCGAACACCCCTGAGATGGCTCCACTGGCTCCTACGGCAGGAATCTCCGGGTCAGCCAAGAGGGAGAAGAGAATCCCCCCGGCGACGCCGGCTAGGAGATAGAAAAGGAGAAAGTTTCTGTGCCCGAGAACGTCCTCGACGTTATCTCCGAGGATCCACAGGAAGTACATGTTCCCGAGTAGATGGATTGTGTCCACATGAAGAAACTGCGAGGTAAGAAGAGAGGCAAACCACGAGAGCTCACCGATTCTCGACGGCTCCAGCGCTAACGCTGCCGTCCCAATTGACGGGAAGAAGAGCAGCAACGGCCCCGCGAAGTGAATGAGTCCGTTCAGGAGAACCAATGCGTAGGTCACGCCCGGTGTTCGACGTGGCTGAACGTTGAACTCGGTTGGTAGGCCTGTGAGAAACTGGAGGAACCAATTCGCCCAGCTCCGATCGGCACCAATCAACAGTTGTGCTTCGGGTAGCTGATGACCGGCTAGGGCCTGGTCTAGATTTCCTTGGGGAAGCCAAGCCCCCGAGCATACACAGCAAATATCGACGCGCACGGGGTTCGCATCAGAGAGCTGGTAGGATTTAAGCTGTTCCTCACAGTTTGGACACCGATCCTTGCTTGCCCCAATCTGGTTGCTGACGGAGTCCGCCACTGGTCTAGGAGGCAACGCATCTGGGTCGTGGGCCCTGATTGCTCTAGACAGTCTACCCGCCTCGAACCAGAGCCCACCGCACTTCAGGCATAAATCGGCTGACGAACCGCGTGCTTCGATGGCCTCGAGAAGGTACTGAGGACAAGCCGGGCACCGCTTCGCGCGCTTCATCGGTTCCCCAGTTACGCAGCCTAACGGACCGGGCTTCAGCCGCAACGACCAGCGCTGACCGCCAGCGCTGGGACTGCAGCGCCCCGGCGCCAGAACAATAACACGGACGGATTCAACTCTGCTGGTCGTTGGCGGCTGCAAGCCCATGTTATACGGCTGCACGTAATTTGGGTTCGGCGCGAATCCGAACTCACCGGATATGCGCAGGTCTACAAAATCCTATGACTTCCCCGGGTTAGCCCGGCCGACACAAGATGTACACAAGGCCGGACAGATCTTCGGGGTCGGGGAGATCGGGGCGGAACTCGAAGCCCAGACGCTCCAGTAATCGCATCGATCGATCGTTGGCACGATCCGAAATCGCGCGGACTTCCGATAGCGCCATCGTGCCGAACCCGAACGCCAACGCAGCCTCGAGCGCCTCCCGCATCAAGCCCCGGCCCCAGTGTGCAGGCGACAAGTTGTAGCCAATCTCGGCCTGCGCTCTGGTCGCGTCCCAGCAGTGGAAACCGCAGGTGCCGATGAGCGCGTCGGTCTGGCGATCGAAGATGCCCCACCGGACCCCGGTGTCGTGAAGGTGGTACGCAATGATTTCACGCGCACTCTCGAGGTCCGTGCACGGGTCAATGTCCATGAACTCAGTCATCTCGGGATCGCTAAAGTGAACCTGCGCCGCGGGTGCGTCATCCAGCGTCAGTTCGCGGAGATAAAGCCGCTCAGTTTCGAGGCGCGGGTAATTCACTCTTTGAGTTCGCGACGTTCCGACAACATTGCTGAGCCGTATAACGGACCGGCCGTTCAGCTGCCGGCCCCACTTGAGGGTAGAAATGCAAGCATACCACGGCGGCTCGTGAAGCTGGAACGCCCGTGCGGTGGCCGGTCAGCTGGAACGGCGTGTTAGGCGGCGACCCTCTCTGCGCGCCTTCAGTGAGAATGCCGCTAGTCCAAGAACGACAAGAGAGAATGACGCTGGCTCTGGTATAGGAGGAAGCGAGGAAATCGTGACGTTGTCGATAGCGGCGGTACCCATCGGGGTACTGTAGTTACCGAAGAACGCAGAGAAGCGAAGATTCGTCACGTCGCCTTCAGTTGAGGAGAACGGTCCGTGATGAATTAACTGATCTTCGATCTCTATCGACCAAGTCAACGAAGGTAGGTCAACATCGATTGCGACGTGCATTAGTTCATCGAAGAGGTAGCTGCCGATCGCGCCGTTCGGCCCTACACCACCGAACTGGATTAGGGAGATCGTGCCGTCACCTTCGAACGTGATCCTGTTGATGAACGGTGCGTCTAGGAAGACCGAGAAGGTGGCCGTATCGAAGGGTACCGGCTTTATCAAGAGGTCGAATTCAGTCAAGTACCTGGGCTCTCCATTGGAGAGGGCGAATGCGATCTGCTCGTTGCCGACGTTGCCATCGTCGAAATGGAGGGGCTGGTCCTCAAGCGCCCCGAACGAGGAAACCACAATAGGATCTCCGGAAACGACTTCGGTTGGTGTGTCCCGTGGAAAGGGCCCGAGCCCGACGGCCGGCGTCGCCCCGACGGTGTGGGTCGGGGAGCTGAAGTCCACGTCGTACAGCTGCGTTGCGAAGGCGTGGACGGGTATCGTAAGGGACAGACATCCTGTCGCGATGACCACGGGCACGTAGAGCCTGCCCAACATGATCGGACCCTCCCTAATGAGCTGCCGCCTAACGGATAGGTCGTTCAGCTGCGCCCCACCGCTGCTGGTGGAGCGGCCTGGTCGACCAAGATGGATGCCAAGAGGCTAACACACTCAATTAAGGCCAGCGGTGGGGTGTCAGCTGCAATGGCTTGTTAGGCTGAAAATTTGCAGAGCGTTGCTGTCCATTTCCAAGTATTTGCAGTGCTGCTTCGCTCTGATGGGCGACCGAAGGATTGTTACTACTAGAGTCCGAGTTCCCTCTCCATCAGGCGCATGTCGGAAACCAGCCAATGTTCAAGATCGTCTAGCGCAGACTGTATGTCAGTTTGAACCCACCATAATTCTATTAACATATTATGAAAGCTTCGATCGCTCAACAATGCAGAATGTTGGATTGTCTTTCTTGGTGCAGCAACGGGTATAGGAAAGGTAGTTTCCGGTAGGCCGGGTGGGTGAGTCATGGTCATAGCGATTTGAGGTAAATATCCGATTTCCCTCATTAGAGGCAGCCAGGCGTTTTGGTATACGAGGAAATCCTTATCGATAGTCTCCCGTACATAGCCAAGATATCTGGGCCAGTCCGCAAGATTACGACGCAGTTCTATATCTTCAACTAATCGAAGCCCACCTGTGTCTACTAGTGAGTCCAAGGCGCCCGTGCTCACGGTGTGCTCTACCGCGTACCATGTGACGTCGCCTAAGAGACTGTCCACACCTTCTTCAGTAAGATCACTGGTGCTGGCGAGGGATGCCTCAAGAAGCTGATTGATCGATTTCAGCTTTGCGGCGGAGCGCACTTGTCGGGACTCAAGGTTCTCTAAACTCCGCCGAAAATCCGAATGGACTATTGCAAGAGTTTCGAGCACTTCGTCTCGTTCCCGCTTATCAG
>JBDHHL010000078.1:0-12502 GCA_039589375.1 Gemmatimonadota bacterium
CCGCCTTCGCCTCGATTTCCTGCCGCACCGCCTCCATGTCCAACGCGCCCACCTGTTGCAACAGATCGTCGAGCGCCGCCTCGGACAGATAGCCCGGTTGATCCGCCACCATGATGCGCTCTCGAATGATGACGAGCGAAGGGATGGATTTGACTCCGAAGGCGCGAAGAAGCGGCTTCGCTTCATCGGAGTTCACGCGACAGAAAGCTAGATCTGGATGGCGCGCGGCCGCCGCCTCGAACAGTGGCGCGAATTCTCGACACGGCGGGCACCACTTGGCCCAGAAGTCGAGCAACACCGTATCGTGCTCGCCCAGAACCCGCTCGAGGTCCGCCTCGCCGCTCAACGTGAAGACAGCCATGGGAGTAACGTCCGGGCAGGGCACTCGCCCCACCCGGTTCGGCCGGATCAGCCGCCCTCAGCCATATGGATCTCGCTGTGCGCGACGCATCCGTCTCTATGGAAGTCATCGCTCTTCGGATCGACGTCCGCATCGCACAGCCAGTACTCGCCATCCGCATCCACGTACACCTTGATGGGGCGCGTGCCGGGCTTCAGGATGCCCTTGCCGATGTGCAGCTTCGTAGTGGTTTCCGACATTTGCTGTCTCCTTGGATTATCGAGGTCCTGGGTCTTTCAACTACCTGTTGTCGTGATACGTTCAGAAGGTACATATTGTAAATGATTTGTCAAGCATTGTTGGTGGATAATTGTTGGACCGAACATTGGCCTAGGCGCCGATAACGCCCCCAACAGCTTGGAGCACAGCCCATAACTGATTCTTTCACATGGGCTTATAGCAGGTGGAGCTCAACATCGGCGCTGTAAGGGTATCGCCAAGCAATCGCGGGTGATAGCATAAGTCAACTCAACCGATACCGACCGAAACCAGAACCGGAACTCGAGCACCGCGGACGCAGAACGTGACTAGACATCAGACGTCGATGACTCAGCTCTACAGGACTGCCCTCGCAGTCGGTACCGCACTTCTGTGCGCTGCCTGCGCACGCGACGAGGAGTCGAGCACGGTGAATCCACTGCAACAGTTCGGCATCACCGCCAACAATGCGTTCTTCTACTATGACGACCTGGAGCGAGCTACCGCTTTCTACACCGAAACCCTGGGCATCAAGCTCGTTGCCGACTACGGTTTCGCGAAGATCCTCCACGTAGCTCCCACGTCATATCTGGTACTGGTCGATGGCAACAAAGGCATGCACTCGACCGACGAACCCAAGAGCGTTGCCATGGCACTGATCACGGACCAGCTGGACGAGTGGTACGCCTACCTGGAGACCCGGGATGTCGAGATGAAGTACGGGTACGACCCGGTGGAGGGCCGAGCGCATCACGGCTTCGTGATTCTCGATCCGGAGGGCTACTACCTGGAGTTCGAACGGTTCAACGAGCATCCGGAGAACGAGCAGTTGATGCCCATACTGGACCAAACCCAAACGATCCTCGCGGAACCGAAGCCCCAGGCGGCCACTCCCGCCGGCCTGGGCTTCAAAGCCACCGTACTCTGGCTGTACTACAAAGACATGGAGGGCATACAGCGGTTCTACCGGGACAAATTCGGTCTCGCTCTTCTCGTGGATCAAGGTTGGGCCAAGATCTATCAGACCTCAACCTCCGGATATCTCGGATTGGTGGACGAGGCGAAGGGAATGCACTCGTACTCCGAACATAAGGCAGTCAATGTCTCGTTCTTCACCGACGATCTCCGTGGTTGGTTCGAGTATGTCCGAGACAGTCGCGCGTTCGAGTTGCGGTCAACCGAGCTGCATGAAGAAGGTCCAAGGGTGCAAGCGTTCGTCGGTTATGATCCCGGGGGATACTACCTCGAGTTCGACACGTTCTTGAGTCATGAAGACAACGAGGACCTGTTGAAGACGCTGCAGCGGTAGCGCGCTCTCAGACTATTGGTCGGCCACAGTAGTGATGACGTGAGCATCCCGTGGTTGACGTGAGGCGGGTTTTGAATTGCCAATAGTGAACATCGAATGTCGAATTTCCAAGAACAGTTCTTCATTATTGGCTAGTCGATAGTCTGCCTTCGATATTCAAAAGCGGCCAACCCGTCAGTATCGGTGTGGTCCGGTACTAGAGCCCGACGCCTCATGCAAGTGAGTCCCCTGCGATGATCGACAGCGTCCTCGACACCCTGACCAACTTCAAGAACATACTCTGGGGCCCCTGGACCCTCATCCTCATCGCGTCGGTGGCGGTCTACTTCAACATTCGGGCCCGCTTCTTCCAGGTAGTACGCTTCCCATACATCCTCAAACAGACGCTCGGTCGGCTGTTCGACAGACCGAAGCGAGAAGACCCGCACGCGATGACGCCGTTCCAGGCAACCTCCACGGCGTTGGCCGGCACGGTCGGCATGGGCAACATGGCGGGGGTCGCGACGGCGCTCTCGCTCGGAGGCCCGGGCGCGATCTTCTGGATGTGGGTGCTGGCGTTCCTGGGGATGATGACGAAGACGGCCGAGATTACCATTGCCGTCCACTACCGCGAGATCGACGAGAACGGCCACATTCACGGCGGGCCGATGCACTACATCCAGAAGGGGCTGGGTTGGACCTTTCTGGCGTACCTGTTCGCCGCGGGGATGCTGATCAACGCCGTCTTCAGTTCCTCGATGCTGCAATCCCATACCGTAGGGCGAGCATTCCTCTCGAGCTACGGGACGAGCCCGTATTTCACCACTACTATGATGGCCCTGGTTACGGCCATGGTCGTGTTGGGCGGGGTCCGGCGGATCGGACGTTTCTCCGAGGTCATGGTACCGTTCATGTCGGTGGTCTACATCATTTGCGGCCTCGGCCTGGTCATCGTCAACCGCGACCAGATCCCCGGCGTCCTACAGAGCATCATCCAGTATGCCTTCGCGCCCGCGCCCGCGGTGGGAGGAGCCGCCGGAATCACCGTTGCCGCGGCAATAAGGAACGGCGTATCCAAGGGGATGCTATCCAACGAGGCGGGCCTGGGTACCGCTCCCATGGTTCACGCCACGACCAACGCGGCACATCCGTTTCAACAGGGCATGTGGGGCGCGCTGGAGGTGTTCGTGGACACGATCGTGGTCTGTTCGATCACGGCGTTCGCTATCCTCTCCACAGGGGTGCTCGGAGCCGGTGTGTCGGGCATCGATCTGGTTATCGACGCTTTCAGCGCTGTCTATCCCGAGACAACCGCCCAGACGATGATCTCGATCGCCATCTTGACCTTCTCCCTGTCTACCCAGATCGGATTCTACATTTACTACGAAACGTCGATTGACAAACTCTTTGGCAAGAAGGCCATCGGTTACCTAAAATGGCTTTACTTTCTTCCCGGCGTCGTTTTCGCGGGCTTCGCCAATGTCGACAAGCTGTGGGTCGTGGCCGATATCTCGGTCGGGGTCGTCGCAATCCCGAACCTGATCGCGCTTCTGTTCCTGGGCGGTGTATTCGTGAAGCTCATGAAGGACTATCTCAGCCACGACTTTCACTACGGCACCGCAGCGATTGATGCCTCGAAGCGTTACATCAAGTCGCCGCGCCATGCGAACGCCTGGACATCGCCGCACGACAACGCGGGTATGAAACGGTGAAATCCATCATCGTCATCAATCCGAACTCGACCCAAGCCGTCACCGATGGGATTGACAGGGCCGTCGAGCCGTTGCGTATGGACGGTGGACCGCCGATCGAATGCATGACGCTCGCTGCAGGGCCTCCCGGCATCGAAACCCAGGAACAGGCCGAGGCGGTCGTCGCCCCTATCTGCGACCTCATAGCCGATCGCGAACCGAGTTCGAGCGCATTCGTGATCGCCTGCTACAGCGATCCTGGCTTGCAGGAAGCACGCGCCGGTACCTCGAAACCCGTCTTTGGCATTGCCGAGTCCGCGATGCTCGTCGCACTGACCCGTGGTGCACGGTTTGGAGTCATCTCGATCCTCGAAGGTTCCATCCCTCGCCACGAGAGATACGTTCGCAAACTCGGACTCGGAGCTCGGCTGGCCGGGGATCGCGCTATCGGCCTCGGCGTCACGGAACTCGCGAACGACGACCGTACCTTTGGGCGACTGGTTTCGGTGGGAGGACAACTGCGCGACGAAGATGGCGCCGACGTCCTGGTCATGGGCTGCGCCGGAATGGCCCGCTACCGCGAGCGCCTGGAGGATGCGGTGGGTCTCCCGGTGATCGATCCCACCCAGGCCGACGTCACCCTGGCGATCGGTGCCGTGCTCCTGAGGCCTGAGACCGCATCTGCATGACCGCCTGCGCTCGTGAAAGCCACAGCGACACGCTCACTCGGGGGGCGGGACAACTCCCGTTTGCGACGTGATCAACCCGTAGTGTTCGATGCGGCGGTGCTGCTCGAAGTTGAAGATGTTTTCCTTGATGTCTTTCCCGAGATCCAGGTCGCAATTGTAAGTGACGACTTCGTCGTCATCGCTTACGGCCTTTGCGGCGATTTCCCCGGTAGGGGCGACGATGGCTGTTCCACCGATTAGGCCGTGCCCATCCTCGAATCCCGCCTTTGCCGTAGCCACGACCCACGTCCCGTTTTGGTAAGCGCCTGCCTGTATCGTCAACAGATGGTGAAACATCTTCTGATGCACCGGCTGTTGGTGATAGATATTCGAATCGGGCGTATTGTACCCAAGCACGACCATCTCAACGCCCTGCAATCCAAACACGCGAAACGTTTCCGGCCACCGACGGTCGTTGCAGATGCACATGCCGACGACCCCGCCGAACGCACGCCAGACCCTGAATCCCAGGTCACCGACCTCGAAATAGCGCTTCTCCAGGTGTTGGTATGGCTTTCCGGGCAGGTGTTCGGCGTGTCCCGGCAGGTGGATCTTGCGGTACTTGCCCAAGATGTTCCCGTCCGGGCCCACCAGGATCGCCGTGTTGAAACGTCGCGTTCTTCCCTCTGCCTCGGTCAGTTCCGCATAGCCCAGGTGGAATCCAACACTCAGTCGACGCGCCTCATCGAACAGAGGCTGGGTGGCCTTGTTCGGCATTTCCAACTCGAAATACGAATCGATTTCTTCCTGGTCTTCCATGAAGTAGCGCGGGAAGAACGTGGTAAGCGCGAGTTCGGGAAAGACCACCAGTGTGCTGCCCGATGCGTGTGCTTCCCGCAGCATCGCGACTAGACGCTTGACGACGTCCGCTCTCGTATCGGCTCGCTGGATGGGTCCCATCTGTGCAGCGGCCACTTTCAGGTATCTGGACATGGTTCTCCTCGCCCAACGTCGGAACTCAGAAGATGTCTTCCGCGCCGAATCGCTTCGCTAACTCCTGCGTCGATGACGCGCGTTCCAACGGCTTTGCCGAGTCCGGTAGCTCACGAGGGACAAACTCGCCGCTGCCCCGGTCTACGAGAAGCCTCCCACCGTCCACGACAACCCGCCCGCGGCTGATGACGGTCGTCGGCATGCCCTTCAACGTGCGGCCCTCGTAGGGTGTATAGCCGACATCGTCGTGCATGGCCTCTGCCGTGATCGTGAACTCCTTCTCGAGGTCCCAGATCGCTAGATCGGCGTCCGAGCCTTCGGCGATAGTCCCCTTCTTTGGGTAGAGCCCATAGAGCTGGGCCGCCCTGGTCGCCGTCAGGTCCACGAAGCGATGAATATCGAGTCGTCCCTTGCCCACACCTTCGGAAAAGAGCAGCGGCATCCGCATCTCGAGGCCGGGTACACCATTGGCGATCTTGGTGAAAGGCGCTTCCGGTCCTTGAGCCAACTTGCCCGTTTCATCGAAACGATACGGCGCGTGATCGGACGAGAATACTTGGAATGTGCCATCCGCCAGTCCCTGCCAAATCGCGTCTTGAGAACCCTTGTCACGCGGCGGCGGGCTGCAACACCACATGGCTCCATCCATGTTCTCTCGGTCCAGATCGTCCGCCGTCAGGAACAGATACTGAGGGCACGTCTCACCGTAAATCTTCAGCCCTCTTTCCTGTGCGTGACGGATCGCGCCCATCGATTCCTCCGTCGACACGTGGACCACCAGCAGCGGGGCATCCACCAGTTCCGCCAGGGTGATGGCGCGCGACGCGGCCTCTCCTTCCGCGAGCTTGGCATGAGCCACCGCATGGAACTTCGGCGCAATGTGTCCGGCATCCAGCAACCGAGCGCTGAGCCATTGGATCATCTCATGGTTTTCGGCATGCACCATCGTCAGGGCTCCCAGGCCCCTGGCGAGGGACAGAACCTCCAGCATCTGATAGTCGTCCAGACGAAGCGCGTCGTAGGTCATGTAGACCTTGAAGGACGTCAAGCCTTGACGGATCAGTTCGGGAAGTTCCTCCGTCATGACGGCTTCCGTCGGGTCGGAAATGATCATGTGGTACGAGTAGTCCACGATCGCCTTGGGTCGGGCACACTCGTGGTAATCGGCGACTACTTTCTTTAGTGATTGTCCCCTATGCTGGGCCGCGAAAGGCATGATCATCGTCGTCCCGCCAAAGGCCGCCGAGACGGTCCCGGTGTAGAAATCGTCGGCGCAGACGATACCGGAGGACGAGAGCTGTTCGATGTGACAGTGGCTGTCGATGCCGCCGGGCAGCACGAGCTTCTCTGTGGCATCGATCGTGTTTCGGCCAGCCAACCCCTGGCCGAGTTCGCTGATCTGGCCGTCGGAAACACCGACATCACAGGCAGTACGGTCGGTAGTGGTGACGACGGTACCGCTTCGGATGACAAGGTCGTGTACCTTCATGCCGAATCGTCTCTCACGTCCGCAGAGTTCTGATCACAGCCGCGTGCATACTACGGTTACCTCTTGTGGCGAGCAACGTGGTTTGGCTGCCCTCCAACGGCCAATTGTCGATAGCCAGTGGTCGAGTCACATGTTCGGTCTACAACTAGAATACGGTGGTAACCTTCAAGAAGAATGTATTCCCCTGTCTGGAACGCTCGCCGAACTCCGCGGTGCCGCGCTGGTAGGCAAGCTGGAACGTACCGAACGGTGGGCGGTAGCGATAGACGAAGACGGCCTGAACGTTGCGTCTATCGATCGCCGAGTTGGTCTGGAGAAACAGCTTCAGATACAGGTCGTTGGTGAAGAACTGGTCCGCACGCAGCACGTGGATCCAGGTGCTCTCGTTCTCTGGATCCGGTCTCAAAGTCAGGCGCTCGAGTTCGTACTCCACCGACAGCTGCTCGGTCGGCTTGTAGGCCGCTCGCGCCGTCCAGAGCTGGAATACCGCGTCGAAGTTCTTACCACCACGGAAACCAACCTGCACCGACTGGAACTGCCGCGTATTGTAGCCCACCTCGATGCCGAGATGCCGGTTGCGAAAGTCCTTCTCGAAGCGCTTGAACTCCTCCTGAAAGTCCCACTCCATCGAGATTCGATTCCGAAACTCGAATTCCAGGCTCTGGTCGATCTGCCAGCTTCGCAGGACACCCCTCTGGCTCCAGTAGATGTTGTAGTTCGAGCCGTACTCCAGGCGCTGGAGCGCGCCTTCGCTGAGCCAAAAGGTGTGTCTCAGCGCCGAGTCCAGCTCGCGCCTGTCGTCGTCGCGGATGAAGCCGACGACGTTCACGTTGTCGGCAAACCGGTCACCCAGGTGAGTGTAGCGCACATGGAAATGCGACGTCGGCGAGTCGAAGGCGGGTCTCACGAAAAAGGCCTCGGTCCCTTTGTTTGAAGGGCCCCAGCTCTGCGCGGCCTGCGCCGTCATGCCAAGCGTACGCGTGAAGAACAGTGTAGCGTCGGCGCTGACCGATCCCTGCTGCTCGCCGTCCAGTGTGCGGTTGGCGACCGTGACCGCCGCGTTGGAGGAGCCGAAGACGTCACGTTGCGCGCGAGCGATGGCGTAGGTGGCCTTTGGAGGCTCGGGCTCGTCGGGGATGGGGCTCTCGGCCAGCTTCGAGTAAGTGGCTATTCCGGACAAGTTCCACGATCCGATCTTGCCCAACATCTGACCGCCGGCTCGGATATCTGCTATGCGGCGCGTATAGAACGTGCGGATGCGTTGTCGGAACTGTTGGGCGCTCTCCAGAAAGAAGGGACGCTTCTCATCCAGGGCCAGCTCGAAACGCGTCAGGTTTATCCGTTCTTGGTCCGCCTCGATCGTGGCGAAGTCAGGGTTTACGGTCAGGTAGCCGGCCAGCTCCGGCGTGAAAGCGTAGCGAGCGTCTATGCCCGCCTCCCAGTCGGTGTGCCTCTCTTCCTGCACACGCGTCAAGCCATACGGGATGACTCGGTGGCGGCGGGCCGGCGGTGCGACGTCGAGCCCGACCAGCGACCCGGCCTGCGACATGCGGGCCTCGTTCTCGAGCGGTCCGGCCCAGTAGCTCAGCTCTAGCGTACGCCTGTGGCTGCGACCGAGGTTGATCCCCCACGTTCGGTCTTCCCCCGCCGAATAGCTGATGGACGTGAACGGGATGCCTATCTCGGCCGTCCATCCGAAATCGGTTCGTTGCGCCGCAGACTGCCAGGTCGCGTCCCACGTGTTATCCACGGTCCGACCGTCGTCCCTGATCTGACCGTCGGCTTGAGTACCGAGCGGGTTGATCACGAAGAAGTAGCCGGATCGATTGTCGTCGTTGCTGTCGAGCAAAACGACAACGGCATCGTCACTTACGAGATCCGCATCTCGGCGGGTCAACTGGGCGGTCGGCGGCTCGGAGTCGTACAAGCGGAAGGCAACGTACAGATGAGTGGAGTCGTACATCACCAGCGCCTGTGAGGTCAGCTGCGAGCGAGCGCCTAAGCGCGGTTCGTATTGGATGAAATCTCGCGCTACCGCGGCGCTATCCCACTCGCCGTCCGCGACGGTCCCGTCAATGACCGGCGGTTGCGCAACCCGGACAGCTCGCAACACGAACATCGTATCGGACTGCGCCCGAGGCGCGGCCGGTGCGAGAACTGCTAAGACGAGAAGACCGAGTGGCGCGGAGAGCATCTCTCAAGGTGGCAATGGTGAGGAAGCGGAAAGGAAAGTACTCACTCGAGGCCAATCCTGCGCATTAGTGGCGTGAATCTGGGATCGGACCGCAGCCTGTCGAAGTATGGATCGAGTCTGGGATACTCCAGCAACCATAGAGCCCGTCCCTCGTAGGCCCGATCCAGGATATCGAAGGCCCGGTCCATTTCTCCGAGACCCACAACTGCGTAGAGTTGCGACTCGAGCGATCCCGCTTCAGCCGCCTCGAAAACAGCCAGCGCCATGTCTCGTCTGCCCCGCGCGACATAGACATGAGCCAGCGCCGGTTGGAGGTCTGACACTTCGCGCAGCGCCGCTTCTGCCTCCTCATACATTTGCGTCTGAAGATAGGCCAGCCCGAGCCCCCTCCAGGCGTACGAAAAGTCGGGGTGCAACTCGAGGGTCTTGACGTACTGCTCTATCGCCTCGTCATAACGTCGCGCATAGTAGAGCGCGTCCGCGACGTTCGCTCCTATTATCGCGGATAGCGGATCGAAGGAGAGCGCGGTCCGGTAACTCGCGATCGCTTCATCCAACCGCTGCGTGTAGGTCATAAGCGCTGCGTACCACTGATGCGCCGTGGCGTAGCTCGGATTCGCCCCTATCGCGCGCCGGAATTCCATCTCCGCCGCTACCCAGTCCCATTCGTACCACAGTTTCACGACCGCCAGCGAGGTGCGGGCCTCGCCGGACCTGCCATCCAACTCGACGGCCCGGTGCGCAGCCGCTATGGCTTGCGGGTACGTCGCTTCAGGCGACCATTCACCGTACCACGGCAAGACGGCGTAGCTGTCCGCCAGCCCTGAGTAGGCGCTGACAAACGTACTGTCTTTCTGGACGGCATCCTCGAAGTAGTCGATCGCCCTCTCGAGACCCTCGGCCGTTCGCCTATTCCACCAGTGGCGACCGAGCGTGTACGAGTTGTACGCCTCCAAGTTCCGCGTCGGCACCTGCGCGATCCTCTCCCCTTCCTCGACTGTCATAGTCGCACGTAAGGCCAACGCGATCTGCCGCGCGACGTCGCTTTGAATGGCGAACACATCCGCGAAGGTCCGATCGTACTGCTCAGCCCACAGCGGCTCGTCGGTCGTGGCATCGATGAGTTGAGCGTTGATACGGATCTGGTCGCCGATCCTCTGCACCTGGCCTTCCAACACGGTGGCGACGCCAAGCTCCTCGGCGATCTGGCTCAGGCTTCGCTCGGCGCCCTTGTACTGCATGATCGAGGTGCGAGAGATGACCTTCAAGTCGGCGATCTTCGAGAGGTGATTGATGATGTCGAATGTGATGCCATCGCTGAAGATCTCGTCCTCGCTGCTGCCGCTCACGTTCACGAAGGGCAACACGGCGACGGACTTCGGGTTGACGGCTCTGAACGCCGCATCCGATCGCCCGGCAGTTGCGTCCCCTTCTGGTGCACGACCAACGGTCACGACTGCGGCGCCCGCGACCACGAGAATCGCGGCGACGATCAGCAACTCGATGCCGGACACCCGCTGACGACCCCGCTCGCCGTGATACCACGCAAGCACGAGAGTGAGCACGAAGCCGATCCCGAGCAGTACGTGGATGGTCCGCTGGGTCGTCGGGGATAGCTGCCAGGGCTCGGCGAGCACCTCGATGCCCTGGAACACGAGCCACGCACCGGCCAGGTAGGCGATGGCCCATTGGAAGAGCTTGCGTTCGCCGAGGCGCTCACGGAGCGATTGCATTGAGGAAAATCCCGCTTATCTCTTGGGAGTCGGGGCTATTCTAAGCTAACGATGCGCGGGGTCAAGGAATAGCGAGCGGGAGATCAGAACCTACTCGCGCCGCAGCACCTCGACCGGCTGAAACCGCGCGGCGCGCAGCGCGGGTAAGCCGCAAGCCAGCGCCGCCACCGCCGCCAGAATGAAGACGACCCCGGCGTACGTCAGTGGATCGCTGGCGCTCACCTCGTACAGCAAGCCGCCCAACAGGCGGGTGAGCCCGAGCGCTGCCGCCGCTCCTAGGATCAGACCCACAGCCACCACGCCCAATCCCTGTCGCATCACGTAGGAGACCACCGTGCCGCGATCCGCGCCGACGGCCATGCGGATTCCGATTTCATGGCTGCGCTGGCTGACGCTGTACGAGATGACGCCGTAGATGCCGACCGCCGCCATGACGAGGGCGAGGAACGCGAAGCTGCCGAGCAACAGCAGTGCGAACCGCGGTTGAGCCAGCGCGGAAGCGACTCGCTCCTTCATGCTCTGCACATCCGCGACCGGTTGGTTGGCGTCGAGCGACCACACCTCGCGCTGTACGGTACGAGCGAGCGAGAGGGGCTCTACCGCGGTACGGACCGTGAGGTACATACGGGCAAATGGGTACTGTTTGTACGGGAAGTACGCCTGCTCGCGGCCGACTGCCGCGACGTTATTGTGCCGCGAGTGCGCGACGACGCCCACGACTTCGCGCCAAAGCGGCTCGCCGTTTTCATCTCGGTTGATGGCGATACGCTGGCCGATGGGATCTTCGTTGGGCCAGAAGTGACGAACGAAGACCTCGTCGACGACGGCGACCGGCTGCCCTGCGGAGTTATCCGCTTCGCTGAACGCTCGCCCCCTGAGGATCGGAACTCCCATGGTACGAAAGTAGTCTGCACTGACGACCCTGCGGTCTACTTCCCAGGCGCGCTGATCCTCCGGCACGGTCTCGCTGTTCTCGATTCGTGTCGTGCCCGACATGGCCGATCCGCTGAGCGGCAAATGCGAGATCGCGCCAGCCGAAACAGCGCCAGGGAGCGCCGCCGACCGCAGTAGCAGCTGATCCCAGAAAGAGACGGCCCGTTCGCCGCTCGTACTCATCGGCAGCGGCACGTGCAGGGTCAGCACTTTCTCGGGGTTATAGCCCGGGTCCGACCCGAGCAGCCGATCGAAGCTGCGGATCATCAACCCGGCGCCCGCCAGTAGCACCAGCGCAAGTGCCACCTCCGCCACGACCAAGCCCGTTCGCGCGCGGCGACCGCGTACCCCCGCCGTAGCGCCGCGGCCGCCCTCCTTGAGCGAGTCCACCAGGCCCTCTTTGCCCGCGAATAGCGCCGGCAGCAGGCCGAAGACCAGGCCGGCGCCAAGCGCGACGATCAGCGTGAACATCAGCACGCCGAGGTCGAGACCGATTTCCTCACCGCGCGGCAAATTCGCCGGCGCGAACGCCGTGACCGCCCGAACGAGCGCGAACGCCAGAGCCAGGCCAAAGCCGCCACCGGCGACGCCGAGCGTTACGCTCTCCGTCAGCAGCTGACGGATCAACCGGCCGCGGCCCGCGCCCAACGCCGAGCGCACCGCGATCTCGCGCTCGCGGCCCGCCGCGCGGACTAGCATCAGGTTCGCCACGTTCACGCAGGCTATCAGCAGCACGAAGCCGACGGCGCCGAGCAGTACGATAAGCGCCGGCTTCACATCCTCCACCAGGTCGTCGTGCAACGACAGCACGGTGATCCCCCAGCCCTCGAAGTCGTAGTAGTCGGGCGATTTCTCTTGCATCGCCCGAGCCACAGCGTCCATATCGGCCTGAGCGCGGGTCAGCGTGATCCCGGG
>JBDHHL010000079.1:0-12460 GCA_039589375.1 Gemmatimonadota bacterium
TCGGCGGCGGTCGAGTTGATGCCGCCGGAGGCGTTCGTGTTGACGGCGTCGAAGGGGGTGACGGGCCGGACGACGCCATCGACGCGGGCGTGGGGTGTCGCGACGTTTCCACCCTCACGCGTCGACGCCCGGCTCACCCGGGTGTCGTTCATCCCCAACTTGGCGACGATGCGCGAGGCGACGAACTCCTCCCACGTCTCGCCGCTGACCGCTTCGATCACCAGAGCCGCCACGTGGTAGAGGACGTTGTCGTAGGCGTAGGCGCTGCGAAAGCTGGTGACGGGCTCGAGGTATCGAATGCGACGGACGATCTCCTCGCGCGTCCGGGTCGACGGCGGCCAACCGAGCAGGTCCCCCTGGCCAAGGCCGAGACCGCTTCGGTGGACGAGGAGATCCCGGACCGAGATCTCGCGCGTCACCCAGGGGTCCCACATCTGGAACCACGGTAGGTACGTTATGACCGGTGCATCCCACTCGATCGTGCCTTCTTCCGCGAGCAGGCCGAGGGCCGTCGCGGTGAACGCCTTGGTATTGGAGGCGATGCCGAAGCGAGTATGCGCATCCACCGGCGCGGGCTCTTCCATCCTGCGGATGCCATAGCCCTTCGCCACCACGGTCTTGCTGTCCTTCACGATGGTGAGTGCTATGCCCGGGACCTCGAACTCCGCCATGACGCGAGTCACGTAGCGATCCAGGTCGGGTGGTAGGTCGCGAAGCGCCTGCTGCGCCACGAGACCACCCGGGGTCATCGGCAGGAAGAGAAGGGAAAGAAGGAGCAGAACTCGGCGACGATCCATGATGATCTCCTGCTATTCTTTGGGGCATTCGACGCGCACGAAATGCAGTTTATTGCGCTCTGCGCGACCGATCTTATTATGCCTTGTCTTGAACAATTTTTCGAGCCCGGCCCGAACAACGACGACAGGGGCCGAAAGCGAGATGCGTTATGAAGTGGTTATCGCTGGTGCTGGCCGTTGGGTTGACGGCCTGTAACGACTCTTCCGGTCCCACACGCCTCAATATTCGCGCTGAGGGGCACGTCACACTAGCCTCGGATGGGACGCCCGTCGTAGGCGCCGTTGTCACGGTGCGCCGCATCGACGAACAGGATTTCGCAGCGCTGGCAACGGCAGAGACGAACCGGCAGGGCTTCTACAGCCTGAGCTTCGACACAAACGGCCCCTGCGAGCCCGTGAGTGCTATCCCCAGCCCGTTCAGCATGAGCGTGTCGTCTCCGGGTCTCCTGTCGCCCGTAAGCATTGGCTTTCCGGAGTGCACCGATTCCGTCCAGACGCGAGATATCGAGATGCAAGCGTTGGCGCTAGCCGACTCGCTGGAGCTCAACACTGATCCGTACGTCTTCGCCCAACCAGTCTCCCGTTAGGCGGTCGCTCGAGATGATCTGGAAGTAGATCTCCTCGAGAAAGCTGTGCGGATCGAAGTCGAACGTCACGCCGTTCGGAACCCGCAGGCGCCAGCGCCCCACGAGCGCATCCTTGCCCCTCAGATGCGGGTCGGTTCCGATCTTGAGCTGACCGTGTACGCTGCCGTCGAGGTTCAGATGAATATCCAGACGTGTGTCCGGCTCACCTATGAGATCTCTGAATGAGCCATCGCGCTCCACGATCAGCCGCGTGGCCGAGTAACTCCCGGCGATGTCATCCAGACCCGGGGGCTGCACCGGTTCCAGCGGGCCCGAGCCTAAGCGCTCACGTTCTGTGCAGTTGGTGCAAAGCAGCACACCGATGGTGAGCATGCACAGTGAACGGAGGCTCGCCCCTAGCTGTGCCCGAGCGTACTTCATGGCCTCACCAGCCTTTGGTTGAATCTGCGAGGTGGGCTGCGCCCACAAACGACGAAAGAGGCGCTTGGACTGCTGCACGACATGAGGATCCCGGAACTCGTTCTAAACTTCATATGAATAATGCAGACCCGAGTGCCGCAGAGCAACAGGCAGATCGACGCCGTCAGGAACGGTGGTTGGATCATGGTGCGAGCGCGCCTGAGGGACTAGAATGGACAAAATCGAAACTAGATTGATGAACGGTTACGTTGCGCGTGGGGTTGGCCTCGCTCTGCTATGGCGGCGGCGTGGCAAGACGTGGTGTGCCGTGGCGTTCTGCTTTCTGCCGCCTGTGTGCATCGCTGCTTGCGGTGACGGCTCGCCGACGGGGCCGGACAACGGTTCGGTCTTTACCTCCGTGGAGGTCGGCGAGGATCACACGTGCGGCCTGAACGCCGGTGCCGTCGCTTTCTGCTGGGGGCTGAACCAGCGGGGCCAGCTCGGCGATGGGTCGAACACCGGCCGTGCCAGGCCAGCGAGGGTCGCCGGTGGCTTGACCTTCGACTCACTGAGTCCCGGCATCTCCCACACCTGCGGCATAGCCACCACCGGGGTCGCCTACTGCTGGGGCCGGAACGCCGAGGGCCAGCTCGGCGACGACAGCCGCGTCGAGCGGAACGCGCCGGTGGAGGTTTCAGGCGATTTCCGGTTTGCTGCGCTGAGCACGGGCGGTCTTCACACTTGCGCCCTCTACGGCGGTGTGGCGTACTGCTGGGGCTCGGGGGCGCAGGGGCAGCTCGGAAATGGCTCGTCTGGAGCCGGGACCGGCCGGGGAGTGCCGTCGCTCGTCTTGGGAGGATTGAGTTTCGTAGTCTTGGACTCCGGCGGCCTGCACAGCTGTGGGATCACGGGCGCCGGCGCCGTCTATTGCTGGGGTTCCGACAGCGCGGGCGCCTTGGGCACGGTAGAGGACGAGAGCTGCGACGATGGGTTGGGTAACCTCGTCCCGTGCAGCGCTACGCCCGTTCGGGTGTCGAGCGCCCTCGCCTTCGTCTCGGTGAGCGCGGGCGTGGCCCACACCTGCGCCGTGACGAACGGCGGGGCCGCGTACTGCTGGGGGCGCAACGTGGAAGGCCAGCTGGGCGATGGCTCGACCACGAGCAGTGCGGTGCCGGTGGCCGTGACCGGCGACCTTCAATTCGTTGCGGTTAGCGCCGCTAACACTCACAGCTGCGGCGTGACCGCGAACGGGGCAGCCTACTGCTGGGGCGCAAACCACAGGGGACAGCTCGGGGATGGCACGGACTCTGCCCGCGGCAGCCCCACCCTGGTTTCGGGTGGGTTGAGCTTCCTATCGGTGGGCGCGGGTGGCGCACACACGTGCGGATTGACCGAGGGCGGCGCCGCTTACTGCTGGGGGGTGAACACCTATGGCCAGCTGGGTGTTGAAGCGACGCCCGATACCTGCATCAACGTCCCGTGTAGCCTGACGCCGGTTCGCGTGCGGATGTAACGCTGGCAGGACAGCCGAGCGGGGAGTCAGGTTCGTAGCTGCTACGGCTCGAGCCGGGCGATCCAGATGTAGTAGGTGCCGTTTTCATTGCGCCTGGCGAAAGCCAGGTGATCGCCGGTGGGTGAGATCGCCGGCTCCCGTCCGCCCACGGTCCCTGGAATCGGAGTAGGATCGCCACCGCCGAGGCTGCGTTTCCAGAGCTCGTCGCCCTGTCGGTAGAAGATCGTCTGTCCGTCCGGCGCCCAGGCCGGTTCTTCTCCCTCGCCCAGCTCGGTCTCTCCGGTTCCGTCGGGCCGAATGAGCGTGATGACTCGCCGTCCCATCGCGTACTCGGTTCGCTCTTCGGCGCAGGCGAGCTGTGGGTTGACCAGCGAACCCACGAAGACTCGACAGAACCCGGAGCCTGAACCGAGCCGTTCGAGTCGAGTGAATGCGATCCACTCGCCGTCCGGGCTCCAGGCCGGCGACACGCCATCGTTCGTGCCCGCGACCGGTGTTGGCGGAGCGGCTCCGTCGACGTTCCAGATGAGGATGCGCAGGCCGTCGCTGAAGGCGATACGCGTGCCATCCGGCGACAAGCTCGGGCGGAAGATCAAGGTGCCCTCTTCCACGTGGACCTGGTGGAACGGGTAGTATTCGATCTCCCAGACCCCCGGCAAACCGTCGGGGTGTCGCGTCTCGTTGAAGAACCGCCCCTCGAAGTCGATATCGATCCTCGGACCGGCGGAAATGGGTACCGTCTCGCCCGGTCGCCGGACCTTCAGCGCCACGGTAGCGAGCCTTGGTTCGGGGAAGACCGTGTCCAACGGCTGACCGCAATCGATGAAGAGAGGCTCGAGACAGAGCAACTCGTCGTGCAACCTGATCATGTGCGCGAAAGCGAGCCGCTCCCCGGATGGAGCCGTCGTGGGCGTGGTGAGCCAGAAGGGCGGGCCGGTGTCGGTCTGCACGTCGTTCAACACCTTCTCCGCGACCCCACCCTCAAACGGGATGCTGAGGAGCAGGCCGCGCGTGGCGGCGGTATCCTCGAAACCTGCCGCTGTATAGATGACGCGTGCGCCGTCCGCTGACCACGTCGGCGCCCGTTCGTCGCCGGGACTGAAAGTGAGCTGCCAGACGGGCTCCGAGGGCGCCTCCCTGTCCGGGGGGACAAAGGGCCCGGGCGCATCGCGACAACCACTCGCAGCCGCACACACGATGATCAGCAGATCGATGCGACGGTGCGACTTCAAAACACCACCTCGAATCCCAGGCGAAGCTGGCTCGCCTGGCCGAAGTAGAGGGAGGGGTCGTTGCGGTCCAGCTGGGCAGCAACACGCGCACGCCGGAGCTCGCTTGCCGTGATCAGCCCATTCGCATCGAGGTCGACTAGCGGATTGTAGCGCTGGGACTCGCGTGGGATCGGTTGCGCGGTCATCGGGATATCGTTCATGGCCCCGAGTACGGCTTCCGCCGGTGGACCGAGCCCGCCCGTGTCCCGACGTAACGCGATCACGTTGTCGCGGCCGGTGACGTTCCGCCCGTCAATGATGATACGGGTCCGGCAGCCACTGCACAGTGGAAGCTTGACCAAGTCGCGCGTCAGGCGAAAGCCGATAAAAGCTGTCCAGGGAAGGCGCGTAATCACATCGGCCATTCGATCCAGCGGGAAGCCGCTGCGCACGGAAGCCGTTAGACTTCCGCCCCAGCCGGTTCCCTCCGAACCGGTGGCGCGACCTGCCAGTACCACGAGGTCGATAGCGTGCCGGCGGTCGAAAGCCAGCGGAAACTCTTCGATCTGGGCCTCGGGGTCGACGTCCTCATCGAAGGCCCCGGAGGTCAACCCGGTCGCTTTCTGCACTACGTAGCCGGCACGGAGCTCGAGTCCCGGCCAGCGGCCGTAGGCGGTAACCTCTACGCCTTGGATGGTTCCCTTGTCCCCCGTCGAGAACTGTCCCGGGGCCAGGGTCGAGAACTGTAGGCTGCCGGTCACAAGATTCGTGAGTTCCTTGCGGAACGCCGTGACGGAGAGTCCAAGCGCGTCCTTTACCAAATGGCTGACGCCCAGCTCGAAGGCCCGGCCCTTTTCGAACCCGAGGTTCGGATTGCCTTGGCGACGGATATCCGTCCGCAACGAGTCTCCAATCGTCGTGTCCACGAAGAAGCGGAAATCCGGTGGCTGTGCCAACCTGGAGAAGTTAAAGCGGAATGCGGTCTCGCCGGCCGAACCGCGAAAAGCCCCCGCAAACCCGACACGCGGCATCACGGAGCGCTTCCAAGCGGTGTCGATCATCCGGGCCTCCGGGTGGGAGGAATCGGTGGGGAAGCTGAGACCAGAACGGAAGGACTCATAGCGCAAACCAAAGGTCGCGGTGAACATCTGGCCGGTGACGATCCTGAGCTCGGCGAACCCCGCCAGAGTGGCCGGGTGGTAGCGCGCGAAGTTGACGACCGAATCGGGCGCGAAGGCGAACGGACGCTCGTAGTTCTCCACGGTGTACGAGCGACCGGAGATCCCGGCCCTCAGCGAGTGGCCGGTCGCCGAGAGGAATTCGCCCACCACATCGCCGCCAAGCAGATCCGAACGACTCCAGTTCGCGATTCCGGGAGTACCGTCGGTGAAGAAGATGCCTTCGGCGGCGGGTCCGAAGGGCGAGCCGGTCGAGCCTGTCGGCGGGCTGTAGCCGGGCACGGCGCTCTGGGAGCGCATCTGCTCTTCGATCGGCAGCCTGACGAACTCCTCGCCCAGGAACTCGAAGTCGGCAAAGCCGAAGCCGGCGATTTCGGCACGGTCTTGGAAGGCCTCGGGGTCCACGACGCCCAGGTAGCGGTCCAGGCGCATCACGGCGGCCCGGGCGGTGAGGTGAAATGCCTTGCCCTCCGATTCCCTGGCCCAGTCGAAGGCCAGGCTGCCGAGCGTTCCCGTCAGCCGCTGACCGAGCTGGTAAAGCGGGTTGTACTTGAACTCGGGCGTATAGAGCTGGCGTTGAAGCCGATTGCGAAGCAGCGAGCCTGCGAGGTTGGCGCGGCGTCCGACCGGAAGATCGAGGCGCAGGAATCCGATGAGCTTGTCGCCCTGTTGGTAAGGCAGCATTTCGCCGGAGTACGGGCAGTACAGATGCGCCGTGCTCGGGTCGCTGGTCAGAGAGTCGATCAGCGCTGCCAACTCCGGATCGACCTGGTCGGGACTCAGGCAGGTGAGGCCCTTCGCGCGGGGGTCGGCATCGCGCAGACCCTGAAGGAGGAGATCGGCGAATAGCGTGCTCCCCGACCCGAGGAAGGGCAGCGGCCCGCCCGTTGACACGGATAGCTCGCTGAATCCCCTCGAGAAGTCGTCCGGCATCCAGTGGTCGCTGAGCAACCTGGCGCGCGCGCCCCACCTCTCCGTGTCGCCCCTACGTGTGATGAAACGCACGACGCCCGAGAGCGCCGAGCCGTACTCCGCTCCAAACCCTCCGGTCGTTACCTCGATCGCTTCGAGCGATGTCGGCGCGAACTCGAGCCCGAGGCCTTGCGAGGCGCCTTCCAGTTGGTTCTTCAGCGCGAAACCATCGACGACGTAGTTCTCCTGTCCGATGCGACCGCCCCGGAAGCGACCATCCGTGACGCCGGTCGTCAGCTCGATCGCTCCCTCGGTGGCGTCGATGGCGAGCTCCCGCAGCTGGCGCCCCAGGAGAACGTGATGCGTCTCACTGACCTCGGGCTCGATCAGCGGGAGGCGCTCGGCTTCGACGACCAGCGGCTCTACCTCAATAGCGGCCGCCGTGAGCTCGATTGTCACAGTCAAGCGGTGCCCGGCTCTGACCTCGACGCCCTCAAGTCTCGTGGGCCGATACGAGAGGAGCTCGACGCGAATGACATACAGGCCGCTGGGCAACCCAGCCAATACGAAGCGGCCGTCTCCTCCCGTTAGCGTGGAGCGGCCAAGCGGCTCGATGGTTATGTCGGCGCTGGCGAGTGGCTCCTGGGTCACCGCGTCCACGACTTGACCGACGATCGTTCCAGTAGTCTGAGCGTGCAGTGGCGCGGCGCAGATGAATAGCGCGGCCAGCAAGAGGCTGAGCGAGCCGAGACGGCTGCCGCCGTAGCGATCCCGCGCACGACCCGGTACAGATCGTAGGTGTTGGCCCAGACACTGAGGTCTCATCTCGGCTTCCACTCTACAGCTCGGCGCCCGGATTCGAAACCCTCCTGGGTGAACGCCGGCGGGGAATCAGGTCAGCAAGCAGCCGGGCGTGGTGGAACGGTGCGGGAACAGGAACAAATCGTAGATCTTCTGGAGAAGAGTCTTGAGTAGTCGTAACGAAATCGCCCTCGCGCCGTTGATCGCTGGTGGCCTCAGCTGGGGCTTATCGGCCTGTCTAACATCGATCTCGTGTCATGAGTGTTCGGCGGCTTGGGCCGCCTCCTATCTTCAGGCGCGCCTGAGGTAATAGAAACGCTATCTCTTATCGCTTGTCTTTGCTGTTGGCTGGGTGCAACCGTTATTATGGAAGCCGGAGTGAACTGAGGCTCGGAGTAAAGCCGTTCCCACCACGGGGCCTCGGTAGTCGCCGGAGGCAGCCATGGTTCGCTGTACGTTTCTTCTCTTCTGTGTGGCGTTTGTTACCTGCACGCTTGCCGGCTGCGGTGATTCGACAGGCCCTACTATCGCGACGACCACGGGTTCCTTGCTGGTGACCACGGTCACGACGGGCGACACGCTCGATTTGGACGGCTACGCGTTCATGCTGGATGACACTGTGAGCGAGGCACTCGGCATCAACGACAGCCTGACATTCGTCGATCTCGCGCCCGGCGATCACACGGTAGAGCTCCATGTCGTACAGGTGAACTGCACGCTGCGCGACGATCTTCGCCAGATCGTGAGCGTTACCGCCGGAGACACAGCTCGAGCCGTCTTTGAGGTGACCTGTGCCGCCGCGCTTTTTGACAGAATCGCGTTTTCGAGTTCCCGTGACGGGGAATCGGGCCTCTTCGTCATGGAGACGGATGGCTCGAACCTCGTGCACCTTTCGCGCGACCCGTCAACGTCCGCTGCGTATCATCCGGCCTGGTCACCCGACGCCACGCAGATCGCGTTCACGAGCGGCGGGGACCTCTACGTGATGGACGCGGCCGGCCTGAGCGTCACGCGGCTGACGTATGAGGCCGGTGCGGGCGTTTCCGCGTGGTCGCCGGATGGGACCTGGATCGTGTACGCCAGCCTCACGGGCTGCCCTGACAGCGATACCTGCGGAGACATCTACGTCGTGAACGCCGACGGCTCCAACCCCGTCAACCTCACACCTGGCCCAGCCCGCGGGTTCGAGCCGGCCTGGTCACCCGACGGTAGCGAGATCGCCTTTGTCGGCGATGGCGACCGCAGCTACGACATCTTTGTCATGCAGGTGGACGGCTCGAATGTCGTCAAAGTGACCAACTATCCGAACAATGAATATGAGCCGGCGTGGTCACCCGACGGTAGCCAGATCGCCTTTGTGGGCAATGTGGAAGCCAGCGGTATTCACGTGATAGGTGCGGACGGCTCGAACGCTATCAGGCTGACGAACCATTGCTGGTGCTGCTCATCCAGCCCGAGCTGGTCGCCCGACGGAACCATGATCGCGTACCAACTGTGGACCGGCGAGCAACATGAGGTTTACGTCATGGAGGCCGACGGTTCGAATCCGGTCAGCCTCACGTACCCCGCCGTCGGGTATGTACCCGCCTGGTCGCCGTCGCGCCATTGAGGTCATGGGCAGAGCGATGCGCCGAGGACGCTTCGATCGAATGACTCCGCCTCGCTTGGCACTTTGGTGTGGGCGTCGCATCTTGAAGGCGAGCCTAGTCAACCCTGCACTCGGTCGGGGGCACGTTGTGGACCTCTCGTTGGCGGCGACTGCTAGAGGCGCGTTAGGCGCCCGCTTTCCCACGCTCTCGCTGCTGCGACTGGCGGTCGTCTCGCTTTCCTTCTCATGGCTGGCCGCGTGCGGCGACGAAACCAGCGGTCCGGGGCGAAGCCAGAGCTTTGCCAGACTCAGCGCAGGGAAGTATCACACGTGCGGCATATCGGTCGACGGTAGGGCCTATTGCTGGGGCGAAGGAGATCAGGGCCAGCTCGGTGACGGGAGCAACTCGAGCAGCGGGATCCCCACGGCTGTTGCGAGCGAGCAGGTCTTCACGGCGATCAGCGCCGGATCGGAACACACCTGCGCCGTGGGGGACGATGGCACCGCCCACTGCTGGGGCGGCAGCGCCTACGGCCAAGCGGGCAGCGACCTGTCCTCAGTCAACCAGCCGGCGCCGGTGGCCCCCGGTCTGAACTTTGTCTCGATAGGCGCGGGCGGCAGGCACACCTGCGCGCTGGCCGAGGAAGGCAGCACCTACTGCTGGGGCTCGAACGGCTTCGGCCAGTTGGGAAGCAGCGAACCACTGGTCGGATGCTCCGCCGGCACCGACTGCAGCACCGAGCCCGTAGCGGAGGCGGGCGGGTTGAGGTTCGCCGCTGTGAGCGTCGGTAAGGACCATAGCTGTGGTCTCACGGCGGATGGGAACGCGTACTGCTGGGGCCGCAACGCGAATGGCCAGCTGGGCGATGGTTCCACGATCGACCGAGGGGTACCGGTCGCAGTCTCAGGCGGTTTTCGCTTCGCTGCTTTGGAGGCCGGGCGCGATCACACCTGTGGGCTGAACACCCGGGGCAGGCTCTACTGTTGGGGTAGGAACGATAGCGGCCAGCTGGGCAGTGCCGCGTTGGTGGATCATGTGTTGCCGGTCTTACCGGTAACGTCTCCGGAGGAGAGCGTATTCGCGGCTTTGAGTGCCGGCGGGCAGCATACCTGCGCCATCACGACGAGTCGCAACGGATATTGCTGGGGGGCGAACGAGTTGGGCCAGCTCGGCGACGGTACCGTCGATTCGACGGCTGCGCCGGTACGCGTCGTGGGCTCACTGAGGCTCAGGTCGGTGCAGGCGGGGCTCGCCCATACGTGCGGCCTGAACCGGGACGGTATCGTCTACTGCTGGGGCCGAGGCTTTGAGGGCCAGCTCGGAAACGATTCGAACACGAGCCGGCTGGTCCCGGTGCAAGTCGAGGGTGGGATGTAGCACATGGTGGAGACTGGGCTGTGAGCTCTGAATCGCGCACACGGCGGCAGCAGGGGCAACGTATCCGGTGTCGCCGACTACTTGCCTGGGGAGCGTTCGCAATACTCTTCGGCTGTGGAGACAGCACGGGACCCGATGGGGGCTTCCGCTTCGAGTCGGTGAGCGCCGGTTTCCTGCATACGTGTGCTCTGAGCAGCGACGCTCGCGCCTTCTGCTGGGGCGATAACCGCGACGGCGGACTGGGCGGTCCGACCACGGAGCTGTGCCCTGGATCGACCCCCTGCGCGACGCGTCCCGTAGTTGTCGCGGGCGGGCTGAGGTTCAAGTGGTTGGCCTCCGGCTACCATTACACGTGTGCCATCGCGAGAGGGGATGAGGCGTACTGCTGGGGTTGGAGCGGATTCGGCCAACTGCCTGATGGCAGCGTTGGGAGCCATGGCGAGCCCGTGCCGGTGGCTGGTGGGCTAGCTTTCGTTTCGCTCAGCGCCGGTATGACGCACAGGTGCGGGGTGGCAGCCAATTCGCAGGCCTACTGCTGGGGCCAAAACTACTCGGGCCAACTCGGCGACGGCACCGAGATAAGCCGGGACATGCCCACTGCCGTCATCGGCGACCTGAGTTTTCGGACAACTGACGCCGGCTACTATCACACGTGTGGCGTTGTGGAAGACGGCTCTGCCTACTGCTGGGGTTGGAGCGAGTGGGGTGCGCGACCGAGGCTGGTCGCCGGCTCGGTCTCGTTCGTTGACGTCGTAGTCGGGGCCGGCCACGCGTGCGGGCTTACGGTCGAGGGTGCCGCCTATTGCTGGGACAGCAATGATTATGGTCAGCTTGGCGACGGTACAGAGATCGACCGCGAGGGGCCCGTCGCCGTTAAGGGTGGGCACACCTTTCAGGCCCTTAGCGCCGGCGGCTACCACACATGCGGGCTGACGTTCGAAGGGCAAGCCTACTGCTGGGGTCGGAACGAATCGGGCCAGCTGGGTGACGGCACTGTGCTAAAGCGAAGCGAACCCGTCGAGGTCGGCGAGGGGCTGAGCTTCGTGACGCTTAGCGCGGGCGATGCGCACACCTGTGGGGTGACGGATGATGGAGCGGCCTATTGCTGGGGCGACAATTCAGCGGGGCAACTCGGGATCGGATCGACGGGCGGAGTGAACACTAGTCCCCGATTGGCATACTTGCGCTAATCCCTACCTGGTCACCCGAACTTGCCAAGGCAGATCAATTCCGAGGTTCGGGAATGACAACACCTAGAACGGCGGGGCGTTGATAATCGTGAACTTGCCGATATGGCTCCGACCGTCGGGTGTCGTCACATGGAAGAAGTAGACCCCACTGGCCACGACCTCATTGCTGCGATTGCGCAGGTCCCAGTCGGCCTGGCCGCCGCCACTGGGATCATCGTGGTTGATGATGTCAACCAATATACCGCTCAGTGAGTAGATCCTAATCGTCGCCCGCGCTGGCAGGTTGACGAAGAGGAGGCGCTTGACGGCGGGCGATGGGTCGTATCGGCTGGCCGCGTAGTACGGATCCGGAACCGTGTGGACCCGCGGGAGGTCGGGCTTGCCCACCAGCCGCGTCGCGCTCTCGGACACGTAGTTGAAGGTCAATCCCGGTATGAGCATCGGCCGCAACCCGGCCCACGTGACGGTCTTGTCGTACTCGTAGCCGCTCGGATTCGCCGCGTCCTCGTCGGCGACCTCGACCGAACCGGAGTACGTCCGCAAAGTCCACTTCGTGCCATCCGCCGGCAGGCGCGAGAGCTCGAAGATGTAGCGCTCACCGAAGATGAACAAGCCAAACCCCTCGCCTGTCCGTCTGAGACCGGCGATGCCGACCTCATCGAGACCCTCGGTGCTGGTCGGCACCAACGAGGGCGTGCTCGCCAAATTGACGGGCGTGAACGTAGCGGCCGGGTCCCAACGTCCGCCGCCCGCCGGGTCGCAGTCGCCGCCATCCACTCCGCGAAGGATCTGATGTGCCCGATCGATGTAGTTGAAGTCCTGCCAGTCGAGCACGCCGTTGCCGTTACTGTCCGCAGTCAGGAAACCCCACGTCGGGCCGGCCTTCGGGTGGAACGGCACATCCAC
>JBDHHL010000080.1:0-12387 GCA_039589375.1 Gemmatimonadota bacterium
GGGATCGCATTCGCGCCCTCGATCGCGCTGCTTGCCATTTCGGCGATCCTCATCGGGTTCGGCGGCGGCGTGATCAACGGCGGCACGAACGCGCTGGTCGCCGACATCAGCGCGGAGGGCCGCGCCGCGGGCCTCGCCTATTTGGGCGTGTTCTTCGGCATCGGTGCCTTCGGTGTGCCGTTGGTACTCGGACTACTGCGCGAGCGGTTCAGCAACGCCGGAGTTGTGGCGGCAATCGGCGCCCTGGTGGCGCTCGTGCTGGTATACTACGCTGCGATCCGCTTCCCCGAGCCGAAGCAGCCGCAGGGCTTCCCGTTGCGGCAAGCGGCCGGACTGCTCCGCGACCCCGTCCTCGTACTCCTTGGCGTCATCCTCTTCTTCGAGAGCGGCATGGAGATCACGGTGGGCGGCTGGACGGCGACGTACGTGAACCAGGAGCTGGCCCTGTCGCCGGAGCGGGCGCTGTTCCTGCTGTCGCTGTACTGGCTGGGTATGACCGGCGCGCGGCTGATATTGGGATTGCTGCTCAAGCGGGTATCGACTGTAGTAGTGCTGCTGTCTTCACTGGGCGTCGCGTTCGCCGGTGCTCTGATCCTGATCGGCGCCCGGACGACGGCCTCGGCTGGGGCCGGCACGCTGCTGGCCGGCGCAGGCTTCGCGGCGGTGTTCCCGGTCATCCTCGGCTACGTAGGCGATCGTTACGAGCGGCTGTCGGGGACGGCGTTCGGCGTCGTGCTGGTCATGGCGTTGATGGGCGGAACGGTGTTGCCTTACGTGACCGGCGTTCTGGGCGATGCGTTCGGGCTCAGGCCGTCGTTGGCGATCGTGCCGGCGGGGCTCATCTGCGTGGCGGTGATCTTCGGGATCGCGCGGCCTCGGTTGCGGACGCCGCCGGAGGCGACCGGCTGACGACAGGCTTCGCCAACACAACGACACAAGAACGACAACCAGGACACGGTGACGATGCTTGCAAAGACCTGGCTGGATAACGCGCGTGAGGTGATGGACCGGATCGAGGCGACGCAGCTGGAGAACATCCGCAAGGCGGCGGCGATCATGGCGGAGTCGATCGCCGTCGAGCGTTGGGTGCACACGTTCGGCTGCGGTCACGCGACCCTACCGGTTGAAGAGATGTACCCGCGCATCGGCGGCTTTGTGGGATTCCATCCGATGATCGAGCTGCCGCTCACCTACTTCACCCACATCACGGGTGAGATGGGTATTCACCAGTTTCTGTTCTTGGAGCGCGCCGAGGGGTTCGGCCGCGAGGTCATGAAGAGCTACGACTTCGATCCGCGTGACACGATGTGGATCTTCTCGCACTCGGGACTCAACCCGGTGAACATCGACGTGGCAATGGATGCGAAGGAGCGCGGACTTGAGCTGGTGGTGACGGGCTCGCAGGCGGCGTACCAAGACGAGCCGCCGCGCCATTCGTCCGGTGTGAAGTTGTTCGAACTGGCCGACGTCGTAGTGGACACCTGCGTGCCTGCCGTCGATGCCTCGATTCCGCTACCCGATCACGTGGACAAGGTCGGCCCGATCTCGACCATGGCCTTCACCGCCGCCGTCTGGATGATCATCACCACGGTGGCGGAACGGTTGGTCGAACGCGGCGTCAAGCTGTTCATCCATCCGTCGCACAATATCCCGGGCGACACGACCGCGCGGGATCGGCTAGACGCGGCGCTGCGCGAGTATAAGCGGCGGGTCGCGGGAGTGTAGTCTCAGCAGCGGAAAAAGACGCCTGAATCTCGGACCGCTCATCCGCGGGTGTGTCCTGGTGGTGCTTCGTGCCAAGTTCCGCCAAATGCGTTAGTAACATCTTATAGCCTCAGCGTTGACGTTTCTTTGACCCTTCGTCTGCATCGTCCTCCACAGAATTTGCTCGCCGCGGCCGCGGCCGGGAGGTATAATGTGGATACGATGTCGAAGACCCGAATCACCTGGGCGGACGTCCAGCTCATGCCGGAAGACGGCAAGCTCTACGAGGCGATCGACGGGGAACTGTACGTGACCCCGCCGCCGGTGCTCCGCCACCAGTGGATCAGCATCAATCTGACTGCTGCGCTGCTCAGGCTGCTGGTGGAGCCGGGATACGGCTGGCTCTTCAGCGCACCCACCGGGGTGGAATTCCCGGAGACGGAGGAAGGGGTCCAGCCAGACATCATCTTCATCTCAAGGGATCGACGCGAGCTGCTCACCAAGCCCGGGGTCAGCGGCCCGCCCGACCTGGTGATCGAGATCGGCTCGCCGAGTACGGCGAAACGCGACCGCTCGATCAAGAAGAAGCTGTACAAACGTCAGGGCGTGCCGCAGTACTGGATCGTCGATCCCGAGACGGATGCCGTGGAGGTGTGGGACTTCGTCGCCGGCGCTAGCGAGCCATCTCGGTACGCACGACGCCTCCCGGTCCGCCTCGGCGGCCGGGACTACGGCGAGATCGATCTCGAGACTGTCTTTCCGCTCGAGCCGTAGGGGGCGAAGGCAGACGAGAGCGAGCGGTAGGCTGGGTCAGCCTTTGTGTGGATCCCCGCTGGAGCTCTCTGGTGCGGAAACGGGGGCTCGACTAGCGAGGTTCACGGAGCTCGAAGATCGGCCAGGAGCATAGCTCGGAACGGCGACGAGCCAGGTGATCGTCACGAAATCGGCAGTCGCCGCCCCTACGCCTCAAGTACCCCAGGCGGCCGTCAAGGCTCGAGCGATGGACATCACGTGACGGCCTATGTTCCGTATCTGCACCGTGCCGCAGTACCTGCAGCGGAGCGCCGGACCCTCGTACTGCAACCTGATGCCGCTGTAGCCGCGCAGGTCGACGGTCAGCTCCAGGCGGTCGGGCTGCTCGATAACCCTGTCCAGCGATCGCCGGCACTTGCAGCACAGATGCCTCTGGAAGAAGGGGATCCCGCGCTTCGTCGTCAGTAGTGGCTGGATCACGGCTGAGAAGTGACGCGTCAGGTGCGTCAGCGACTCGATATGGCGCTGCTCGTGATTCTCGGAACAGGTCAGTACCGGGTAGTCTAGCAGGCGAACGATGATGTCACCGTCCTGGCCCCGGATCTCGTCGAGTCGCCGTGGTTGGATCGTACTTCCGCACGACTTGCATTTCTGGATCATGCGATCAGCTGTGCCCCCACCCGCGACCCATGCCTCGCGACGCCGCGGCTGCAAAGTGGGTGACTCATAGACCACTGAATACTGACCACTTGACGCCGAGGTGTCGAGGGAGCTGACGTTGTTGACGGGCCGGAGAGCAGTGACCGCCTCTTCGCTTGACCCGCGCTTGACCGCCTGCCTCCATGATTGTTCCGTAGTACTAACCGACCGATCCAGAGCAAATTAGGAGGTGCAGTCATGGAAGCTCACAGGATCGCGGCTCTAATCGCTCTCCTCTCCCTCACAGCGCCTGAGATCCTCGCCCAACAAGCCACTCCGCTAGTACCAGGCACCCGAGTGCGCGTCGGCCTGCCTACGGTTACAGATCACGATGGCTGGCGGATCTCGACCGTCGAGCATCTCACAGGCAAGGCAACCTCCCTGCGCGGCGACACTCTCTTCGTTGACGTTGGCGGTCCCAGTCCAACGCCGGTGGCGCTGAGCCGTGTCGCCACCATCGAAGTCAGCCACGGCACGAAGTCCAATGTCGGCAAGGGTGCCCTGATTGGTGGGCTGGTTGGAGTAGCTCTCGGCGGGGCGGCTTACGCAGTTGGGTGTGGCTCGGAACTATACGGCCAAGAGGTGTCGTGCAGCGGTGGCGAGGTGGCTGGCGGTGTAGTGCTCTTCGGTTTAGGCGGCGCCGCCGCAGGTGCCCTCATAGGAGCATTGATCAGGACCGAGGGCTGGGAACAGATCCCGCTGAGCAGCTTGCGCGTCCAGCCGTCACCTGTAACGGGCGACGGCCTGGCGATCTCGGCATCACTACGGTTGTGAATCCGGCGGCTTCGCCGTGTGCCTTCGCGATTCTCGGCAATTTTCCCCACGGCCAAGCGCGACTAACAGGTAGGCGACCAGCGTAAGCCGTACGTGGCTGAGGGGGAGCAGATTTCGTAGATTGAGATGAGACCACAGAGGAGTAGTACGCGATGTCAGTAGAGTCTGTAATCACAAGTTCTCCGGCCGTCCTTGGTGGCACACCGGTTTTCGCGGGTACGCGCGTACCGGTACAAAGTCTCTTCGACTATCTCGAGGCTGGTCAGAGTCTTGATGACTTCCTTTCTGATTTTCCAACCGTCTCGCGCGAACAGGCACGGGACGTTCTTGAGTTGTCCAGAGCTGCGCTGATCGGCCCACGGGATGAAGCTACTTCTTGACGAGTCTATTCCGCGCTCACTGAAGGGCGAATTCACATCGCATCACGTTGTCACCGTCCCGGAGCGAGGCTGGGCGGGCAAAGACAACGGCGAGTTGCTGGAATTGGCAAGCGCTGAATACGATGTCTTTGTGACGGCTGACCAAGGCCTTCAGTATCAACAGAATCTAGCTGGGTACGGCGTCGCGGTTGTCACATTGGCGGCCAAGGTCCAACCGTCTCGAAGATCTGAAGCCTTTGGTCCCGAGGTTGCTGGCCGCGCTGGATGAGCTGGGGCCTGGCGAGGTGATCACTCTCGCTGGTTGAGCGCTTGCAGCCAGCTTCACTCGGCCCGCATCACCTCGACCGGATCGATGCGGACGGCGCGCAGCACCGGCACGACGCTGGCGCTCACCGCGACCAGAACGAGGAACAGCACGGCCCCGATCAGGAAGGTGGGGTCTAGGGGGCCGACGCCGTAGAGTAAGCTGCCGACGATATCGGAGGCGACGTAGGCTCCGACCAACCCGAGGCCGATCCCCACCAGCGCCAGGCGCAGGCTTCGCCCCAGCACCAGTCCAACTAGGCGACCGCGCTTGGCACCGAGCGCCACGCGCACGCCCATCTCGTGAGTTCGCTGCCGCACCAGGAAGGCCATCACGCCGTAGGTCCCCGCCGCGACCAAGGAGAGCGCGACGAGCGCGAAGAGAGCGATCAGCCGCGTCGTGAGACGACGCTCGTTCGCCATGGATTCGTAGAGGTCCGCGCCGGTGAAGACCTGGGTGAGCGGCAGATGGGGATCGAGCTCCGCGAGCTGCTCGCGTAGCGCGGGAACCAGGGCCATGGGATCTCCGCCGGTGCGCAAAGCGATCCACCGGTTCGGCGTGAATGCCGGGAAGAACGGGAGGTACATCCCGGGTTCGGGACGCGACTCGAGACCGTACTGTCGGACGTCCTCCGCGACCCCGACGACGACCGCCTCGAACCAGGGAGTCGCGGAGTTCGCGCGGACCCTCTTACCCAGAGGATTCTCGCCTGGCCAGGACTGCTCTGCGAAGCGGCGATTCACGATCACGCCCAGATGCCCTTGCTCCGAGTCCTCCGGCAGCAGGTCTCGCCCGCGCAGCAGGCCGATCCCCATCGCTTCGAGGTAGCCGGGAGAAGCACAGACCATGTGGACATAGCCGCGATCGACCCTGGGATCGTAAGCCTGTCCCTCGGCTAGGACGCCGGCGGTCCAGCCACCGACCAGGGGTAGGCGCGTGGAGACGCCAACGCTCTGCACGCCGGGAAGAGCCTGTAACCGCTCGCGCAGCGGCTCCAGGAACGGGTCGGAAAGGATGACATCCTCGCCGCGTTCTCTCGCTGTTATGTAGCCCGCGACGAGCACCTGTCCCGGCTCTCGCAGTTCGCGTGTACCGGTCGCCTGCCAAAGGCTGTGCAACATCAGCCCGGCCGCGTCGGCCAGCACGAAGGTCAACGCGAACTGAGCGACGATCATCGCGCCCAAGAAACGCGTCCTAGACTTACCCGCCGTCACGGTTCGGGCACCTTCACGGAAAGTGCCGCTCAGATCGACCCCCGATGTCGAAAGCGCCGGCACGATCCCGAATAGAACGCCGGTGAGGAAGATCAGGCCGAAGGTGAAGAGGATCGCGAAGGTATCGATGCCAAGCTGGTCTACTCGGGGCAGGGTGCCCTGAACGATCCCGCTCAGCATGCCGATGCCCCACCATGCCAGGATCAGACCCGCCGCGCCCCCGACCAACGCGACCACCAGGCTCTCCGTCAGCATCTGGCGCAATAGCCGGTATCTTCCGGCGCCCATCGACGCCCGAACGGCCATCTCCACGCTTCGCCCGGCGTTCCGCGACATGAGAAGACCGGCGACGTTCGTGCAGGCGATAAGCAGCACGACCCCGGTCGCTCCCAACAGGATCCAGAGCAGGCTCGCCGAGTCGCCGAGCACGATATCTCGCAGTGGGATGACTCGTGCGATCCGTTGCCTGTTCGTTTGCGGATAGGCCTCCGCGAGGCGGGCCGCGATCGTGTTCAGCTCTTCTTCTGCGCGTGCGATCGACACGCCTTCACGCAGCCGACCGATCGCTCTCAGGTAATACGACCCTCGATCCGTGACCGTTACGCCTAAGGAGAGAGGGACGAGGAGTCCGGGTTCCGCCAGGCTTTCCCAGCCCGGAAAGCGGAAGTGGTTCGGCAAGATCCCGATCACGGTCCAGCGTTCCCGGTTGACCAAAATCTCCCGACCGACTAGGTCCGGGTGGGCGCCGTACCGGCTTCTCCACAGTCCGTCGCTGACGATCACGGCGCGAACCACGGGGTCTTCCGTCTCATCTTCCGTGAACACGCGGCCCTGGGCCGGAACGGTCCCCAGCGCGCGCAACACGTCCGCCGTGAGCTTGACGCCCGCCACCCGCTCCGGCGCCTCGTCGCCCGAAAGGTTGAACGACGCCGTCTGGTAGACGCCCCAACTGTCGAAGGACTCGCTGGCTTCGCGGAAGTCGAGCCAGTCTGCGGCGGACAGCGGGTTGAAGCTGTACCCGACTTGTGGGGTCCAGACCGTCACCAGTTGCTCCGGCTGAGCGTAGGGGAACGGTTTCAGCACGACGGCGCGCAGGACGCTGAAGATGGCCGTGTTGGCCCCGATACCGAGCGCGAGCGTAATGACGGTGACGAGCGCGAAGCCGGGTCGTCTTCCCAGGGTGCGGAGCGTGTAGCGGAGGTCCTGGAGCAGATCGTCGAGGATCCGGGCCCCGCGGACGTCACGAACCTGCTCCTTGGTCTGCTCGACGCCTCCGAACTCCACCATCGCTTTCCGGCGCGCATCGGCGGCGCTCATTCCTACCCGGACGTTCGCCTCGATCTCCCGCTCCAGGTGGTAGCGGATCTCTTCCTCCAGCTCGGCCTCGGCCCGGTCCTTTCGGAGCAGGACCTCCAAACGCCAGTACAGTCGATTCAACCAGTGTTTCATAGCGTGCATTCCGTACATCGGGACGGGGCTTTGCCGAAGATCACCTATCCAACGAGCGCTGACCTCGGTTCCGCGCGGAGCGCTTCTACCGGATCCAAGCGTGACGCGCGCCTCGCCGGCAGATAGCCGGCCAGCGCGGCGACGGTCAGGACAAATACGGACACAGCCAGGAACGTCGTCGGATCCGAGGACGTGACGCCGTACAAGAGCCCACGCATCACTCGCGCGAGAACCCACGCACCACACAACCCCAGCGCCATTCCAACCGCAGCGAGCCTCAAGGTCTCGATCAGGATGCGCTTCTGAAGGTCCACCGGTGACGCGCCGAGCGCATTGCGGATCCCGATCTCTTGAGTGCGTTGGCTCACCGAGTAGGAGATGACCCCGTAAATGCCGAGCGATGCCAGGACGAGTGCGAATCCCGCGAAACCGGTTAGCAGCAGCACGAGAATGCGGCGCGGCGACATGGACTTGTCGATGATATCCTGAATCACACGAAACTCGTTCATGGGCAGATTGGGATCCAGCGGCGCGAGAACGTCGCGCAACGCGGCTGTGAGATTGGCCACGGATAGCGACCCGCGTGCGATCAGATGCACCGCGCCATAGTCCCGGTTCTGCCGCATCGGGAAGAAGATCTCAGGGCCGGGTTCCTGTTCCGGAGTGAGATGTCGCATGCCCCGTACGACACCTATCACTTCCCATGCGTCGCCGGACCACAGCTTCACGGTCTTGCCCAGCGGATCTTCACCGGGCCAGAGCGCTTGTGCGAGCAATTCGTTGACGAGAATCACGGGCCTGCCATTGTCGTTGTCTTGGACCGAGAAATCCCGGCCGGCAATGAGCGTCAGGCCCATCGCACGCAGGTAACCTTCGCTGACGATGCGCACGTAGGGTGATGCGCGATGCTCTCCCACACGCATACCCCATCGCCGGTTGAACGCCACGGGAAGTACGTCCGTGAGTCCGACGGCCTCGATGCCGGGTGCCGATCGGACCCGGCGGAGCACCTCGTCGAAATAGGCCATCCTTTGAGCAGGTGTAGGAGGCCTTGTTTGCGGATCGATCCGCAGTGTCACGGCACCGCGAGGCTGGAACCCCAGGTCGACCTCGAGAACACGGAAGAAGCTCCGCAGCAGAAGTCCGGCGCCCACCAGCAGTACGCAGGCAAGAGCGACTTCGGAAACAACGAGTGCGCCGCGCAACCAGCCGTGACGTTTGCCCTCCGAGTGGCCACGCCCGGTCTCCTTCAGCGACTCGTTGAGTGCCACAGCCGACAGGCGCACGGCCGGAGTCAGTCCGAAGACCAGTCCGGCTACCACTGCGGCAAACACGGTGAACCCGAGCGCGGCTCCATCCACTCGTACCTGCTCGAGTAGCGGGATGCTGGCGTCCATGTTCGCCAGCGCGTGGGTCCCGGCCACGGCGAGCAACAGACCGAGCGCTGCACCCCCTAGTGCCAATACTGCGCTCTCGGTCAGCATCTGGCGGATCAGACGACGCCGGCTGGCTCCCAACGCCGCCCTGATCGCGATCTCCTTCTCTCGGGTGGCACCGCGGGCTAGAAGCAGGTTGGAGAGATTCGCGCACACGATGAGCATCACGAGGCCGACTGCGCCGGCGAGGAGCATCATGGCTGGGCGGGATCCTCCACTTATGTGCTCCCGCAACGGACTGAGTCTGGGGACGAATTCGTTTCGATAAGTGGCACCCTGGTATGGTCGTTCTGCGATGGAAGTCGCCTCGGCCTGAGCGGCCTCGATCGTCGCGCCGGGTCGTAGGCGCCCGATCAAGGCCAGCGTGTTCCCTCGCCGGTTCGTCTCCTCGCTCAGCGGAAACGGTGCCACGAAGTCGATGCGGCTCCCCGGCTCGAAAATCGTCGTGAAGTCAAACGACGCGGGCAGAACGCCGACCACAGTGACGGGCTCGTCGTTGATCGTGAGCGTGCGACCCACGATATCGGGGTCGGCGCCGAAGCGCCGCACCCAGAAGCCGTAGCTCAGAAGCACGGCCCCAGCATCCAACTTGACCTCTTCTGCGGTGAACAGTCTGCCGAGTTGCGGCCGCACACCGAGCATCGGGAAGAGATTCTCGGTCACCCGCAGACGGTTAAGGCGCTCGGGAGTGCCAGAGCCCGTGAGTATGTGGTCGCCGGCGCGGTCAAACAGATAGACTCCCGCCACATCGGAAAGCAGGCGGCTCTGGCTTTGCAGGTCCCAGACGTGTGAGACCTGAACGCTGATCGTTGACAGCCGCTGCCCCCTGCCCCATTCGCGATTCGCGATCCAGACCAGGCTGCCGGGATCCTCGAAGGGCAAGGGCCGCAGTAGAAGTGCGTTGGCGACACTGAATACCGTGGAGCTGGCACCGACGCCAAGACCGACGATCAAAATGGCGAGCGCGGCCAGGCCGAAGTCTCGTCGAAGCGATCGGAACGACTGACGAATGTCTCGAAACAGATCGTCGAGGATCCGGGCACCCCGGACGTCACGGACCTGTTCTTTGGTCCACTCCACGCCTCCGAAGTCCAGCATCGCCTTGCGGCGCGCCGCAGCGGCGCTCATTCCTGCCCGGACGTTCGCCTCGATCTCGCGCTCTAAGTGGTAGCGGATCTCTTCTTCCAGCTCGGCCTCGGGCCGGTCCTTACGGAACAGGACTTCGAGGCGCCAGTACAGTCGCTTGAACCAGTGCTCCATGGCATCACTCTGTATCGGAATCGCTTCAAACGGTGCCGAGGACGCGTTCCATCGCTACGGCGAAGGTCCGCCACCTATCCCGCTCCACGACCAGGGCCTCTCGTCCCGCTTGCGTCAGCTCGTAGACCTTCACCCTACGGTCGTCCTCGGAGATGTCCCAGCGGGAACGAATCAGCCCGCGGTCCCTCAGTCGGTACAGCGCCGGGTAGAGGGAGCCCTGGTTCACCTCCAGAACGTCCCCGGACAGCTGGCGGATGCGCTTGGATATGCCCCACCCGTGCAGCGCTTCCAGGGCGAGTGTCCTCAGGATGAGGAGGTCGAGGGTTCCTTGCAGGACATCGGGTCTTTCGCGACTCACAACGCTTCTCCTCCCGAGAGGGGGAACCGGCGGCTTGCAGCCATGGATCGTAAAGCGGGCCGCGGTTTGCCCCGCAGAGGGCGCAGGATTGGGGATCATTGTCGAATGACAAGGTATATAGACGCCCGACAAACAGCAAGGACTTCTTCAGCGGCCGAGCAGCTTGACGGCCGGGATGCTGGCCGGCAGAATGCATCAGCCCCTTTCGAGCGAAAGGAGATACCCGCCGTGGAACGCGCTACGCACACACTCCGCTACCTAACCGGTCCGATTTCCCTTGTCCTGGTGTTGGTTGTGGTCGGCCTGTCCTGCCGAGCCGCTGATCAGGTCGAAGCGCTGCAGTGCCCCCAGTGCGAGAGCTGCACCAGCCTTCTGGTGGGCCGCCTCGCGTCGGAGGACGGCTCGACGATGACGAGCCACTCCTGCGATTCCGGGACTGACCGCACCTGGATCAGCCTGGAGCCCCGGCGCAGCCACGCTGCGGGCGCCATGGACACGCTGTGGATGGACCCGAAACGGACGGCGGGTCCCGAGGACACCGACCGGATCCCTTGGGGCGCGATCCCGCAGGTCGCCGAGACCTGGAAGTTCATGAACGCCGCCTATCCCATCATGAACGAGCACCAGCTCGCCATCGGCGAGACGACGACGGGCGGCAAGCGCGAGTTGAAAAGCAGTGAAGGGATCATCGATGCTCCCGAGCTCTACCGGCTGGTGCTACAGAGGGCGCGGACGGCGCGTGAAGCCATCCGCGTCGCTGACGAGCTGACGAAGCAATACGGATACAACGATTGGGGCGAGTGCTTCACGTTCGCGGACCCGGATGAGGTGTGGTTCTTCGAGATTCTGGGACCCGGTCAGGGCAAGCTGGGCGCGGTGTGGGCGGCCGTGCGCATCCCCGACGACGAGGTGGCGGTGAGCGCGAACTCGCACCGCATCCTCGAGCTCGACCTGGATGATCCCGACCACTACATGGCCTCGGACAACGTCCACTCGCTGGCGGAGGAGATGGGTTGGTGGGACGCTGACAGCGGTGAGCCCTTCAAGTTTGCCTACGCCTATGCCAGTCGGAGCAGCCTTTACTCGCGGCGGCGCGAATGGCGCGCTCTCAGTTTGCTGGCTCCGTCATTGGGCCTCGACCCGAACGCCGAAAACTTCCCGCTCTCGGTGAAACCGGATGACAAGGTTTCGGTGGCGGAGGTGCTGGAGATCTTCCGGGATGCCTACGAGGACACCCCATACGACATGACCCGGCGGCTAACCGTAGTGAACCGAGCAGGCGAGACGGTGAAGAGCCCTGTGGCGAATCCCTTCATGAACTCCGACTTGAGACAGCTGCTAGGTGTGGACCGGGAGCGGACCATCGCTTCCCCGACTGCGACCTACGTTCAGGTGACACAGTCGCGCAGCTGGCTGCCGGATCCCATCGGCGGCGTCGTCTGGCTGGGGTACGACAACCCGGCCACGACACCGCACATCCCGTTCTACATCGGGATCTCGCGGATGCCGGACTCGTACATGGTGGGTGGCCGCCGGGCCTACCGGCGCGACAGCGCGTGGTGGGCGTTCCGCCGGGCCAGCAAGCTCTCCTACTTCCGTTACCAGGAAATGAAGGGTGCCCTGCAGCAGGTCTGGGAGCCCATCGAGCGGGACGCCTTCGCCAAGCAGGCGTCGCTGGAGGAAGAGGCCCTTGCACTCTACAACCAGGACCCGAAGCGCGCCGAGGAGTTCCTGACCGAGTACTGCCTCGAGACGGCCGAGCGGACGGTGGACCGCTACTGGCAGCTCGGGGACGAGCTGTGGACGCGGTTCAACCGGGCATTCTAAAAATGGCCAAGCCTACGTCACCCACCCCGCCAGAGCTTCTTAAGGGTAAGAGCAAACCCGACCTGGTCGAGGTCCCCTCTCGACCCGTCCTTGCCATCGAAGGCGCCGGCCCGCCGGAAGACCCGGCGTTCGCCTCCGCGATCGGAGCCCTGTACGGGATCGCTTACACGCTCAAGTTCGCGCGGAAGAAGGCCGGGCTGGAGGACTACAAGGTCGGCGTGCTGGAGGG
>JBDHHL010000081.1:0-13580 GCA_039589375.1 Gemmatimonadota bacterium
TCGGGATCGTCCCACCGCGCTTCGGTGACGCTCACCTCGCGGGAAGAGTCTACCACGTCATCGACGACCTCTTTGAGGACGATGATCTCGATCTCGCCCTTGTCCTCGTCGATCCTTATCTCGGCCTGCACATTCGCGCCGAACCGCTTTGCCAGGGCAGCGTGGAGCCCGTCCCTGATCAAATCGTGTAACTCATCACGGGATAACGACTTATGGGCCGTCATCACCCTGAAGGCTTCCAGTACCTGTGCAGCGTTTCCCATCCGATTGATACTCCCTCGATCTTGACTGCTCCCCGGCGCGCCGGGGTTTCCCTCCCAACACGGCTCAGCTCAGCTCTCGCTCTTCTGAGACTTCCCGAATTCGAAATCCTCCCACCTGAACACCAAGCTGGCCTTGGCGACCGCCGAGCGAGGGATCTCTATCTCGGAGCCACTCGCCGTGCGAACACGCAGTAGCTCGGCCTCGCCCGAGCCTTCGATTCCGAGCAACACACCCTCGACGCGCTTGGACGAACCGGCCAGCCTGCCGAAGCCACGCAAGGAGATCTCCCTGCCCAGGTTCCGCTCGAAATCGCGTCGCTTTCTGAGCGGCCGTTCGACACCCGGCGACGAGACCTCGAGGATGTAGCTCGCCAGAAGATCCTCTCGACTATCCAGAACCTCTTCCAGCGCTCGGCTCACACTCGCGCACTCGTCAACGGTCACGCTGGACCCCGGCTCGGAATCGCTCCGGTCGATCCTCAATCGGAGTATCGGCCGAGTCCCGCGTCCGGCCTGCTCCAGATCGACCAATTCGTATCCCATGTTGCCAAGCAGCGACTCGACGATCCGCTCCAACTCGTTCAGTCCACTCAAATCCGGTCGCCTCACCTGCCGAGCAGAAGCCGCGATCCCAGCAATAAAAAAGTGGGGTAAAACAGCGTCCCCACTACTCATAAGAGGCCTTGCGGCCAGTAGTTTCGCGACCTCAACCCTCAGCGGTCGTAAATCGCGACCTCAACCCTCAGCGGTCGTAAATATAGACAGGCGTTTCGTGGAAATCAACTGGCGTGCCAGCCCAAGAAGGCACACATCCGGCGACCCCTGTCGCCTCCCCGATAGGAGAGAAACCGCTCAGAATGACAGCGAGTACAGGCGCCCGACATGGTCAGCCGAACGGGATCGACGCCTGCGGCAAGGACTATGTCAGCGATGTGCCGCCTGAGGTCCAGGGTAGCCGGGCCGCATGCATCGCCGCCCAGGGCCTCGATGACCTCAGGGCCAACTTCGTAACATTCGCCACAAATCGCCGGCCCCAGATGAACGTACAGCGAGTCCAAATCGGCGCCGTGGTCCTGCATCGCTTCGAGCGTCGCCTCGACCACACCGGCGGCCGCAGGCCTTCCGGGTCCAGCAGGTAGACGGGAACGCAATCGGCGACCGTCACCACCAGCAACACGCCACTGCGGCTGGTCACGAGCGCGTCCGCCTCGCCCAGCACGTGGACACCGGTGTGGCTCGCCTCGTTCTGAAGCTCCACCCTCGCGCCGTGGACCTGGCGACAGCGGACGATCGCGGACACCTCAGTCGCCGAAATCAGTCGTTGCCATCCGGTGGCTTCGCCGAAATCGAGGTCGCGGGCACGCCCGGTGATCCCCTGCACCAGCCTGGGGAACCGTTCCGCCCACGTTGCAAGTCTGAAAAGCCTCAGGTCATCGAGCCAGATTTCCTGCTCGGCGGCGATCATTCAACGCGCTCGATCGCAGCCCCAAGCGATCGCAGACGCTCGTCGATGCGCTCGTATCCCCGCTCTATCTGACCGATGTTGTGGATGTGGCTTCGGCCCTCTGCTCCGAGAGCCGCGATAAGGATGGCCATGCCGGCCCGGATATCGGGGCTCTCGACCACTGACCCTCGAAGTCTCGCTGGCCCGGCCACCACAGCACGATGGGGGTCGCAGATGACCAAGCGCGCGCCCATGGCGGTCAGCTTGTCGGCAAAAAACATCCGCGACTCGAACATCTTCTCGTGGATCAGAACCGTCCCGCGGCACTGCGTCGCGACGACGAGCGCGATGCTCATCAAGTCCGCCGGGAACTGGGGCCACGGGCCATCATCGATCTTGGGAATCTGCTGGCCAATGTCCATGCAGATTTCCATCGATTGATCCGCCGGTACGCGTAGAGTACGCCCCTCGAGCCTGCACAACACACCGAGCCTCTCGAACATGATCCGAATGATCGGCAGGTGAGCGGGCTCGACGTCCCCTATGGTCAGGTCGCTGCGCGTGACAGCGGCCAACCCGATGAAGGATCCTACCTCGATGTGATCGGGACTTACTTCCGCCCTTGCTCCTCGCAGGCGATCTACTCCTTCGATTGTCAACTCGCAGCTACCGACGCCGCTGATCCCTGCCCCCATGGCGTTGAGCAACCGGCAGAGGTCCTGGACGTGAGGTTCCGACGCGGCGTTGCGGAGGACGGTCGTTCCATCCGCCAAGCAGGCGGCCATGATGGCGTTCTCCGTTCCGGTCACGCTGGGCTCGTCCAGGAAGATCTCCGCGCCTCTGAGCTTACCACGGAGGACGAAGGCGTCGCCGAGTTCCACATCGGCGCCCAACTTCTGCAGCGCCTCGAAGTGCGTATCGAGACGGCGCCGACCGATCACGTCGCCGCCTGGTGGCGGGAGGCGAAACTGCTGTGTGCGGGCGAGCATCGGTCCCGCCAGCAGGATCGACGCGCGGATCCGGGCGGCGAGCTCGGGCTTGAGCGCGGCCGAGTGGACGTCGCCAGCCTGGAGGGAAAGCGTGCCGGGTCCCGTCCACTCGTACACCACCCCCAGCTCACCGAGAAGCTCGAGCATGGTGTGGACGTCCCGGATGCTGGGCACGTTGGCCAGCTCCACGGGCTCGTCCGTGAGAAGCGCGGCAGCCATCATTGGCAGGGCCGCATTCTTGTTCCCTGCCGGCTTAATGTGGCCGTCCAGCGTCCGTCCGCCATCGACGATGAACTTGCTCATCAGCCGCCAACATAGACGTAGACACTTAGGGCCGTCAATTGGGATCGGGCACAAGGAGCATACCGCTCCGCAGCGCCTACAACCGCTTGACACTGCTGCCCGCGAAGGGCTATCTGAAAGGCGACCCTGTTACCGGTGAGGCGACATGAAACTCCATCACTACCTGCGCCCCGGCCTAGTCATGCTTGACATCCAGTCGGAGGGCGTCGAGCCCACGCTGCGGGACATGGTGCACAACCTGGTGGAGCAGGGACTGGTCGAAAACGAGCAGCCGGTGCTCGATGCGCTTCTCGAGCGAGAGGCGGCGCAGTCGACCGGGATCGGCGGTGGTGTCGCTATTCCCCATGCGGTCTACGCTCAGCTCAGCTCTACTATCATCGAGCTGGCCACATCGAAGAGAGGCATCGACTTCAAGTCACTGGACGAGCAGCCGGTCCATACGTTGTTCCTGCTGCTTTCGCCACCCGCTGCCAGCAGCACGCACATCAAACTGCTCGCCCGTATCGCAAGACTCATGCGTCAGCCGGATTTCCTCGATCAACTGATGAACGCGGCGGATGCCGAGGAAGTGATAGAGAGAATCCAGCAGTTTGACGAGCAGCACCCGTAGGTCACGGCGAGGTGATGCCGCTTATGCAACTACTCGTGGCCGTGGTCAACCAACCGGAAGCGCTTGACGATGTCCTGTCGGGGTTTCTCGAGCTCGGGATCACGGGCGCCACGATCATCAACAGCGAGGGGATGGCCCGCGTTCTCACACACGACATCCCGCTTTTCGCTGGAATCCAGACGCTGATCTCGCGCTCGCGAGCCCAGAACTACACGATCTTCAGTGTGATCGATGACGACGAGAAGGTGGACGCGGCGTTCGACGTAATCCAGGATGTATGCGGTAGCATGTCAGAGCCGGGGACGGGCATCGTGTTTGCCATCCCGGTCACGCGAGCCGAAGGCGTTGCCCCCGAGTTGGGCGGAGATTCCGAGCTGTGAATCCCGTATTCGTTGTACTCCTGCTCGCACTCATAGGTTTGGTGGGGGCTCAGCTGAGCTTCTCGCGGCGTGAGGTGTCGCTCGGCCCTCGCATATTCGTGGCGATCGGCGGTCCTTTCCTTTTCCTCGGCTTCGCACTCGGGCCGCACCTGCTGCGAGTGCTCTCGCAGGAAACGATCGCCCAGCTAACGCCGATGCTGGCACTGGGGCTCGGCTGGATCGGTATCCTGTTCGGGCTGCAACTCGACCGCGATCATCTTCGTCAATTCCCGCCCCGATACCTGGCGCTTACGATGCTTCAGGCGCTCATCGCTTTTGCATTGGTCTTTCTGATAGGATATCTGCTCATTGACACCTGGCTCTCGCTCAGCCTGGTGGCGGTCCTTCTCGCCGCAGCAGCTACAGCCTGCGTCTCGACGCCTGCGGCCATCGCGATGATCTCGAACACTTTTCAGACGCGTGGACAGGTCACGCGCCTGCTCTTTTACGTCGCCAGTCTCGATGCCGCCGTCGGCATTGTAGCACTCGGTCTCATACATGCAGCTTACCAACAAGACAGGTTCGGCGTGAGCGCGCCGTTGTCGCTTGTCGAGTGGTTCCTGATATCGATTCTGCTCGGCGCCTTCTTCGGCGTCGTGTTCCTATCACTCACGCGCATCCGTCCGCGGACGCAGGAGCTCTTCCTCCTGCTGATCGGCCTGGTCCTTTTCGCGGCCGGCACGGCATTCGCCCTGTCGCTTTCACCGCTATTCGTCTGCCTGATCACGGGAGTTGTGATCGGCAATCTCTCGCCTATGCGCCGGCGCGTCTATGCCGCCTTGGCCGAGTGGGAGAAGCCGATCTACATCATGACGCTCGTGCTCGCCGGTGCGCTTCTGCATTTCCCGACCTGGTGGATAGCGCCTCTGGTTCTGGCGTACGTGGCGATCCGTATCCTGGCGAAGTGGTTCGGCGGCCTGCTGGCAAGCCGCCTGCGTCCGGAAGGGGTTCGACTTCCTGGCAGCTTCGGGCTGGCTCTCACGCCACAGGGCGGCCTTTCGCTGGCCATGGCCATTTCGTTCGTCCTTATCTACGTTGAAACAGGGTCCGATAACGTGGCGCTGAACGTATTCTTCGCTACCGTTGTCATCGCCGTCGGCATCAGCGACCTGATGGGGCCCTTCTTGGTTCGGGACGTGCTCGTGCGCGCCGGAGAACTTGACTAGCGGGCCGCACACGCCGCGACCGCGGGTGACAGTTAGAGACCGGAGGGACAGCTCGTGGAAGAATGGGTGTGGCTGACCATTACGATTCGAGTCGTAGGCGTAGTAGCCGTGCTCGTGCTCGGGCTCGGCATGATCCTGCTGGCCCGGGCCATCCTGCGGATAATGCGCAGCCTGAACAAGCTGGAAGCGGCGTTGGACACTATCGGCCGCGATGCCAGGCCCGTACTCGATCGAGCGCGCGCCATAGGCGAGAACCTGAATTTCATCGCCATGTCAGTGCGCAAAGAAGTCGACCAGGTCGGTGAGACGATATCCTTCGCTAACGAGCGGCTGGAGGATGCCATCGTGGCGGCGGAGGAAAGGGTCCAAGAGCTGAGCGCACTGATCGACGTTGTCCAGGGAGAGGTGGAGGGCACCGTTTTGACCGCCACCTCCACTCTCCGAGGGATTCGTACGGGGGCAAAGATGTTGAGGCGCCGACGCGATAGCTCGGAAGACAAGGACGCAAAGGGCTAGGAGTAGAGAGGTATGGCCACGCGGTTCAGACGCATCGTGCATCCGTTCGAGAAGGAAGAGAGCAGCCATCGCAACGGATACCTACTGGCGTTCGCGATCGGGGCTCTGGTGGGACTAGGCCTGGCTGCCACCTGGATTCCCGAGAAGCGGCGCAAGCGCCTGCAGGCGGGGGTCGGCGAAGGCTACCAGCGGATGCGGAACACCGGTCGTCGGCTGGTCAGTGGTTTCCGCGAGGAGCTCGCCGCAAGTCTCGAGGCCGCCCGCGAGGAGCTCGGTGACATGACCCGCCAGCAGGTAAGGAACGTACGCAAGGCGGTGGAACGGGAGCGAAAGAGGCTCGGACGCTGACGAACTCTATGCGCTGGCTCAAGATCGTCGGCTTGGCGGTACTCGCCATACTGCTGATGCCGGAGCCAGCCTGGGCTTGGGGCCCGGGCATGCACATACTCGTGGGAACCGAGATCCTCGCCGCGCTGGGCCTGTTTCCCGCCGCGGTGGCCGGCATCCTGCGCCGTCATCCATACGATTTCCTCTACGGCTGCATCTCGGCCGACATCAGCTTCGGCAAGAAGTACGCGCCGGTAGGGCGTAACTGCCATCACTGGCACGTTGGAGAGGAACTATTCAAAGCGGCCAACTCTGACGCGACGCGCGCCTGCGCCCTCGGATACCTGACCCACCTGGCCGGCGACACGATCGCGCACAACTACTTTCTGCCGCGCAAGCTGGTCACTTCGGCCAATACGCAGGCCATCGGCCACTCCTATTGGGAACATCGAATGGATGTCCACTTGGGTCAGGCCTACCTGCGCGCCGCGTTTCACCTCATCACCGACCTCGATCAAACGCAGAACGACGTGCTGATGGATCGAATCCTCGACCGCACCGTCCTCAGCTTTCAGATGAATCGTCGCATCTTCGAAGGAATGATCAGGCTGGCCGACCACAGTACCTGGAAAGCGATGTTCGACCGTGTGCTCGACTACTCTCGCTGGGACGTTGACGACCACCAGGTCGCGATGTGGATCCGTTACACCTTCGACTACTCCACCGATTATCTGATCAAGCGCAAAGAATCAGCAGCCACTTTCCTCGATCCCACAGGCGAGCGCGCGCTGGGCGAAGCCAAGATGCTGAACCGTCAGGTCGGCCTGAGGAAGACGCGTCGCCAGGACGAAGCGGCCGATCTGGCCGAAGAACGATTCGCCTTGCCGCCAAAGCTACCGTGGTGGGATAGGCGGCTGGGCGCGGAGGGAATGTGGATCGACCTGGTCCACCTGAAGGCGCATCTCATCCGGCCCAGGAAGCGACGGCTGCGTAAACGCAAGAAGAAGATCTCGACGCAGAGCCCGACCCAGTAGACGCCTAGCGGCCCCGCCCCAGCATCTCCAACAACTTCTGTCGCAGTCGATCGGGGTCGGCTTTGCCTTGCGATTTGCGCATCGCCTGGCCCATGAAGAAGGCCACGAGCTTCTCCTCCCCGCCTCGATACCGTTCCACCTCGCCCGGGTTGTCGCGGATCACCTCCGCCACCCAGTTCTCGAGTTGGTCACCATCGCTGACTTTCCGCAGACCCTCCTGGTCCATGACCTCTTCGGCCGTCTTTCCCGATTGGACCATTCTCTGCAGCACCTGTCTGCCAAGCCCATGCGACAGCGTCCCGGACTGAACGATTCCGATAAGGTCGGCCAGTCGCGGAGGTTCCAGGCCCAACTGGGTTACCGGTTTGCCGACCTCGTTTGCGATGCCGAGCACTTCCACCATCACCCATTTGGCAGCCGCCTTAGGGTCGGTCGCCGTCTCCGCCACGGACTCGAAATAGTCGGCGAGCGAACGGCTTGATGCGAGGACCTCGGCGTCATAGCGCGGCAAACCGTACCGACTGACCAGCCTGTCCACTTTCTCCCACGGCAGTTCCGGGACCTGTGCGTCGATCCGCGTGACGGTTTCCTCGGAAACCTGAAGCGTCAGCAAGTCGGGCTCCGGGAAGTACCGGTAGTCGTGCACCTCCTCTTTGCCCCGCATCGGCCGCGCCTCGTTGCGCGCCGGGTCCCAAAGCATCGTCTGGTGCTCGACCTCTCCGCCGGTATCGATCGTCGCGATGTGTCGCTCAGCCTCGTACCGAAGAGCCTTTTCCAACTGGCTGAACGAATTCATGTTTTTTAGTTCCGTCTTCGTCTGCATATCTCTGCTGCCGACTCGCCGAACGGAGACGTTGGCATCCACTCGCAGGCTGCCTTCCTCCATGTTGCAGTCGCCCACTTCAAGGTATTCGAGCAACTGCTTGAGCCGGCCCAGGAAAGCCCGAGCTTCGGCTGGCGAGCGAAGATCCGGCTCGGTCACGATCTCGGCCAACGGCACGCCCGCTCTATTCAAGTCGACAGCAGTCTCGCGGGGAAAGCGATCGTGGAGCGACTTCCCCGAGTCCTCCTCCACGTGGAGACGGCGTACCCGCACGCGGTTCGCCGTAGCCCCTTCTCCGTCGGGCACGTCGAGCAACCCGTCGGTGGCCAGCGGCCGGTCGTACTGGCTGATCTGATATCCCTTCGGTAGGTCGGGATAGAAGTAGTTCTTGCGGGCAAAGACAGATCGCGTGTGAACCCGGCAGTTGAGCGCCACGGCGGCCAAAATCGCCAGCTCGATAGCGCGCTCGTTGACTGCCGGCAGCGCGCCGGGCAAGCCCAGGCATACCGGGCACACATGGGTATTTGGCTCCGCGCCAAACTCGACGCGGCAGCCGCAGAACATCTTGCTGCTCGTCTTCAGCTGCACATGAATCTCGAGCCCGATGACCGGCTCATACCCCGCAGCCCCGAGCTTGCCGTTCATCGTTCGCCAGCCGTCAGTGGATCCGCGGTGACGGACAGCTCCAGCTCATGCGCCACGCGCAACATCGTCCGCTCGTCGAGTCGAGACGCGATGAACTGGCCGCCGACCGGCAGGCCATCCACGGTCCCAATCGGCAGCGACACCGCGGGCAGCCCGGCCAGATTCGCCGTCACGGTGAACACATCGGATAGATACATCTGGATCGGGTCATCGACTCGTTCACCCAGGCGAAACGCAACCGTCGGCGATGTCGGTGTGAAGATGACGTCGATACCCGAGGCGAACGCGCTCTCGAAGTCTCGCCCGATCAGCCGGCGAGCCCGCTGACCCTGCCCGTAGTATGCATCGTAATAGCCGGCCGACAGTCCATAGGTCCCCAGCACGATCCGACGCTTGACCTCGCGACCGAACCCAGTGCCGCGGCTCTCCCGATACACGGCACCAGTGCTATTCGCCGCGACTGCCCGGAGGCCGTAGCGCACGCCGTCATACCTGGCCAGGTTGCTCGAGGCCTCCGCGTTGGCGACGAGATAGTACGCCGGCACGGCGAAGGGCGTGTGCGGCAAGGAGATCTCTCGAAGCTTCGCGCCCATCCGTTCCAGCCGCTCCAGCGCCGCCCGGCAAAGCGTCGCGATCCCCTCATCGAGGTCAGCCGGGAAGTATTCCTCGGGCACTCCAACGACCACGTTGCGGACGCCTCTTTCGAGGCACTCCTCTAACCGGGGCACCGGTGCGTCTAGCGACGTCGCATCGTAGCGGTCTGCGCCGGCGATCGCGCTCAGCATCAACGCCGCGTCCTCCACGCAGCCGGCGATGGGACCGATCTGGTCGAGGCTGGACGCGAAGGCCACCAGACCATAGCGGCTGACACGACCGTATGTGGGCTTCAACCCAACAACGCCACAGAAAGAAGCCGGCTGCCGTACCGAGCCGCCCGTATCCGATCCGAGCGCGACCGGCACCAAACCCGCGGCAACCGCGGCCGCCGATCCGCCCGAGCTGCCACCCGGAACGCGTTCTCGGTCCCACGGATTGCGCGACGGGCCGAAGCCGCTGTTCTCGGTAGACGAACCCATCGCAAACTCGTCGAGGTTCGTCTTGCCTACGATCAGCGCGCCGCTATCGCGTAGCGAGCGAACGGCGGAGGCTTCGTACGGCGAGAGGTAGCCCTCCAGGATCCTCGAGCCACAGGTCGTGGGAAAACCGCGCGCGCAGATGTTGTCCTTGATGGCGACCGGGATCCCGGCGAGCGGGCCAAGTTCGTCACCGGCGTCGAGCGAGCGGTCCACGGCGCCCGCCCGTTCGACGAGGTCTTCGCCGCCGTACGAGAGAAAGGCATTGAGCGAGCGCTCCTCCGCCTCGGACTGACCGATTGCTGCCAGCGTCGACTGCAACAGATCGACGGCTTTGAGCCGGCGCGAGCGCAGCCCCTCGCGCAGCTCGCCCACCATCGGTCGATCAGGTCTTCCCGATATCGTCGCCACGGGGATCCAACCTAAGACCCGTCCTCGAAGCCATCGGCATCCATCGCCGGCAACCGCGGGAGAACGAAGTAGCCATCGCGCCAGAGCGGAGCCAAGTCGCGCAGGGGGTCTTCCAGCGGATCGCAGTCCACAATATCCTGGCGCAGAGGCGCTGAACGTTCGACGCCTTCCGACGCGTCGGCTTCGGAGTCGATCTGACGAATCGCCTCGAAGTACTCCAGGATCGCCTGGCAATCGCGGGTCAACCGCGTGGCTTCTTCCTCGCTCAGCTCGAGTCGCGCGAGCTCCGCAATCTTCTCCAGGTAAGAGCGCTCGATCGCCATGGCCGTCATTCGAGCTCGAGATTCGCGTATCGCACTACGACCTTCTTCCTACCCACGGATTCGAAGTCGATCACCACCTTGAGGTCGGCGCCGTGTCCATCAAGCTCCGCCACCATGCCCGTGCCGAAACGCGGATGGCGAACGCGGCTTCCTTCTTCGAGGTGCGGAAACGCCTGCGTCTCCTGCGAGTCCGAGTAATCGTAGGTGTACTCGCCGGGCAGCCGACCCGGGCTCCGTATCGCGTGCCAATCGGGCCGCTCCCCATACCGACGACGACTCGACACCCGCTCGAAATAGCGCTCCGTCTCCACCGGCTCGACCAATTCATTGGGCAGCGGGCGCAAGAATGACGACGGGCTAGACGCGATCCAATCGCCGGCCCGGCGCCGGGTCTGCACGTGCGTCACGTACAGCTTCCTCTCAGCTCGCGTAATCCCGACGTAGAACAGTCGCCGCTCTTCCTCCAACTCCTCCAGGCTATCGTACGAGCGGGCGAGCGGGAAAAGACCCTCTTCCATGCCGGTTATCACGACCACGGGAAACTCGAGCCCCTTCGCGTTGTGAACGGTCATCAGCGTCACCGCATCGGCCTCGGGATCGAGGTTGTCCACGTCGGCCACCAGCGAAACTTTCTGCAGAAAGAGATCCATGTCCGTGATCTCCCCTATCTCCTCCAAGTCCTCCTCCTCAATGACCGATCTGGCCTCGAAATCGGACGCGGCCGCCACGAGCTCCTCGACGTTCTGAGCCCGGTCGATGCCCTCGTGGCCTTCTTCGCGCAGGCGCTCTAGCAGCCGCAGTTCCACGATCAGCTCGGTCAGCAACTCGTGAACGGGCAAGTGGTGCGCCACTTCGCCGTAGCGATCGATCATCTGGGCGAAAGCTTCCAACGCTACCGCGCCGGCCGGCCGTATTCCACCGATCCCACTCGCCGAACGGGCGGCCTCCAACGGGGTGATCCCAGCTGCTCTCGCGCTTTCCAACAGGGCGGTGAGCGTGGTGTCGCCGATGCCCCTTCGCGGATAGTTGACGATACGCAGGAGGGAACCGTTGTCCCTCGGGTTGGAGATTAGCTTCAAGTACGCGAGCACATCCTTGATCTCGCGCCGTTCGTAGAACCGTACGCCTCCGATAATTCGATACGGCAGATCGGCATCGCGGAACGCTTCCTCCAGGGCACGGCTCTGAGCGTTCGTCCGGTACAGTATCACGAAGCAACGATACTCCAACTCGGGGGATTCGGGCAGACGGCCCGCGATCTCCGAGGCGGCCCATTCGGCCTCGTCCACCTCGTCCACAGCTTTCACCACCGTGATTGGCGAACCGACATCGTTCTCCGTGAAGAGCGTCTTGCCTTTTCGCTTCACGTTCTCGGCTATGACGCTGTTGCCCGCCTGCAGGATCACCTGAGTGGATCGATAGTTGCGCTCCAGCCGGATCGTACGCGCTTCGGAGAAATCCCTCTCGAACTCGAGGATGTTCCGGATGTCTGCCCCGCGCCAACCGTATATTGACTGATCGTCGTCGCCGACGACGCACAGATTGCCGTGCTCTCTGGCAAGCAGTTCGATCAGGCGATATTGGGCGTGGTTCGTATCCTGATACTCGTCCACCAGTATGAAGCGGAAACGCCCGCGAAAGCGCTCGAGGATGGCTGGGGACGCCTCGAACAGCTCGACGGGCTTCACCAGCAGATCGTCGAAGTCGAAGGCGTTCGATTGGCGTGTTCTAGCCTGATAGGCGGGGAAGACGTCCGCGACCAGTCTGGAAAAGGGGTCGTAGGCCGCCTCAGCGTACTCCTCCGGCGTCACCAGCTGGTTTTTGGCCGACGAGATCGCCTCCTGCACGCCCTGCGGTCGCCAGCGCTTGGGGGCCTGCAGGTCCTCCATGACGTGCCTGATCTCGCGCAGGCTGTCGTCCGCATCCAGAATCGTGAAGTCGGGGCCGAAGCCCAGGCGGGTGGCATTGCGCCGCAGGATACGTGCACCGATCGAGTGGAACGTGCCGATCCACATGCCGGACGGCTCCGCACCCAATAGACCGCGCACACGGCTGCGCATCTCCTCGGCGGCCTTATTAGTGAAGGTCACCGCCATTATGAGGGTGGGGTCAACGCCGTGGTGCTCGATCAGACGGGCGATACGGCTCGTGAGCACGCGCGTCTTGCCAGAGCCGGCTCCGGCGAGAACCAGCAGCGGCCCCTCGAAGTGCTCGACGGCCAGGCGCTGCTCCGGGTTCAGCGACTCGAGATATCCGCCGACCTTCAAGTCTCCCGCCACCACCGCTCAGACCGCCTGCCCGGGCGGCATCACCGGCAGCTTGACGATGAACTCCGCTCCGTCGTGTGCACGGCCGAGCTCGATCGTGCCGCCGTGTGTTTTCTGGACGATCCTGCGCGTGAGGGAGAGGCCGACGCCCCAGCCGCTCTCCTTCCCCGACACGCCCGGCTCGAACAGCGTCCTGCGTAGCTCGGGCGGTACACCCGGGCCGTCATCGATGAACCGGATCCTGACACGCCCATCCTCGGCGAGGTCCGCCTTGACCTCGATGCGGCCGCCACGCCCGGCCAGGACATCGATGGAGTTCTTGATGATGTTCTCGAACGCCCACTCGAGAAGCACCGGATTGCCGGCGACCGGCGCTAACCCGGCTGGCACGTCGACGTCCAGTCGGATCGAGCGATCCATCCTCGGCAGTCGCGTACCGATGTAGGCTTCGAGTCGCCGGAAAAGCTCGCTGAGGTCAACGCGCTGAAGCTTGGGCGGGCGACCGATAAGCTCGAAGCGCTGCGCCACCTTGTTCAGTCGCTCGACGTCTACTTCCACCTCATGTGCGATCCGGTCGTCGGGAGCGACCTCGCTACGTTCGCCGGGCGGCATGCGCAGAATCTCGACCCAGCCGGACAGCGAGCTCAATGGTGTGCCCAGCTGGTGCGCCGATTCTCTGGCCATCGTCGACCAGACCCGTTCCTGCTCGGCCGTAACCGTCGACCGGAAGATCCAGATCGAAGTGAGCACGATGACGATCAGTGTTGCCGCCTGGATCCACGGTACCCACCGCAGACGTTCGACGACGGCCGGCATGCCGAAGTGGATCTCGCCGACGCCGGGCTGAACAATCGGTGGATTGCGCAGGTCGAGCCTTGCGGCATAAGCCAGAACCCGCTCGCGACTCTGTGACTCGCTGAGGTCGGCCTCGAACGGCAGGTTCTCGGCCGCGGTCGGCTCGCCGGTC
>JBDHHL010000082.1:0-12326 GCA_039589375.1 Gemmatimonadota bacterium
AGCAGCTCTGAGTATAGCTCGCGGAGCGCGCGCGTCTCCGCCGGGCGAATGAACCAAACCCAGAGCGGGTACGTCGGGATGAAGCACTCGGGGAAGACGACCAACTTCGCGCCCGCGGCTCCGGCTTCTGCGATCAGCTTGCAGGCCTTGTCGATGGTCGCGTCTCTGTCGAGGAAGATCGGTGCGGCCTGAGCCGCCGCCACAATGAAAGGCTCGTTGCCAGACGTGGTCATGAAGGCTCCTGGTTGGGTCTCGGTTGCTCGCCGGGCAATCGCGCGCCGGGAACAGCCCAAAGTAGAGGCGATCCGATGACTCGTCCAGCCGATGACGGGACGGCGTCGAGGTTCGTGCCAGGCCGACGGTCGCGCTCGCGGGACGCTGCGTATAGGTTGTGTCGGTCTTTTCTGGGCCCCAGTCGGGAGACGACAGTGCTGAAACGGACCACGTTGGCAACGCGTGGGCTGAGGTCGGCGAAGAAGGTGGCGTGAAGGTCGTACATATAGAGATGGAGGTTCTCGATGCCGGCTATTAGTCTGACTCAGGTTTGCAGGACCGTTCGAATACGCTTGAACGTGGCGGTCCTGGCCGTCGCGCTGGCTCTTGCGGCCGTTGGCGTTCCGATCGGGCAGGCGCTCGCGCAGGAGGCGATCCCGGAGATCGACGAGAAGACCGAAGGCATGAGGCGGGTGGACGGCTTCTTCGATCTGTACTGGGATGAAGCTACAGGCAAGCTGTACTGGGAGATCGACCGCTGGGATACGGAGTTCCTCTATCAGGTTTCTCTATCCACCGGCCTCGGCAGCAATCCGGTCGGCCTGGACCGGGGGCAGTTGGGCGGCACCTACATTCTCGAGGCTCGCCGCGTGGGGCCCACGGTGTTGTTGGTCGAGCCGAACTATCGCTTCCGGGCCCGGTCGGAATATCGCGATGAGATTCGCGCGGTAGAGGAAGCGTTCGCGCCCTCGACGCACTGGGGATTCAAGGTGGAAGCGCAGTCGGGTGACCGGGCCCTGGTGGACGCCACCGACTTCTTTCTGCGCGATGCCCACGGGGTGATCCGGCAACTCGAGTCCTCGGGGCAGGGGAGGTTCGGCTTGGACCGGAGCCGCAGCGCCATCCACTTGCCGCGCACCCGCACATTCCCGCTGAACACGGAAGTCGAGACGTGGCTGACGTTCACCAGCGACAATCCCGGACGGCTGGTCAGGAGCACGGCCGCGAGCGGCGGTGCGGTGACACTGCGCCAACATCACTCGCTGGTACAGTTGCCGGATGTGTACGAGCCGCGCGAGGCGGATCCTCGCATGGGCGCTTTCGGCATCGCCTTCCACGACTACGCGTCCCCGATCGATCAGCCGCTGGCCGTCCGCTGGGTCGCGCGCCACCGGCTGGAAAAGAAAGACCCGCGAGCCGCGCGCTCCGAGCCCGTCGAGCCGATCGTGTACTACCTGGATCCGGGCGCCCCGGAACCGATCCGAAGCGCTCTGATCGAGGGCGCATCGTGGTGGAACGAGGCGTTCGAGGAAGCGGGGTTCATCGACGCTTTTCGGGTTGAAGTATTACCTGAAGGTGCCGAACCTATGGACTTACGTTACAACATGATACACTGGACGCACCGGTCGACGCGCGGCTGGTCTTATGGGTCGACGGTGGTGGACCCGCGGACCGGTGAGATCCTCAAGGGGAACGTGAATCTGGGCAGTCTGCGCCTGCGGCAGGACCATCTGCTGGGCACCGGGTTGACGGCACCGTTCGACGCGTCGATCGGCGAGTGCGACCTGGCCGGCGGACCGACGTTCGACTACCTGGCCGAGGTCGCGGAGGGTGCCGATGCGGTGGAGATGGCGCTGGCGCGTATCCGCCAGCTTTCCGCCCACGAGGTCGGACACACGCTCGGTCTCTCACACAACTACATCGCCAGCACCTTGGGTCGAGCAAGCGTGATGGACTATCCGGCGCCGTTGGTGATGGTCTCGCCCGAAGGGCGGCTGGATCTTTCGGACGCGTACGCGGTAGGGATGGGCGCATACGACAGACTGGTCATCGAATGGCTCTACAGCGACTTCGCGGAGGGCACGGACGAGAAGGCAGCGCTGGATGAGATAATACAGGATGGGCTACGGCGAGGGATCAGGTTCCTGACGGACCAGGACGCGAGGCCGGCGGGCGCGGCGCATCCGCTGGCCGCGCTGTGGGACAACGGATCGGATCCAGTCGCGGCGTTGGAGAATGAGGTCGAGGTGAGGAGGATCGGGTTGGAGGCGTTCGGCGAGGGCGCGATTCGCCCGGGCGAGCCGCTGGCGGCGCTGGAGGAGGTCCTGGTGCCGCTCTACATGCATCACCGCTATCAGGTTGAAGCGACGGCCCATTCGGTGGGCGGCGCCGACTACAACTTCGCGGTGCGCGGTGACGGCCAGACACCGATCGAGATCGTTCCCGGCGACCGGCAGCGCAGGGCGTTGGATGCTGTGCTGTTGACGATCGAGCCGGAGTTCCTGGCGATTCCGGAGCGCATTCTGGCTATCCTGCCGCCGCGGGCGTTCGGGATGGAGGGCGGCGAGCTGTTCGGGAAGCGGACCAGCCCGACGTTCGATCCGATCGGCGCTGCCTCGAGTGCGGCCGAACTGACGGTGAGCCTGATATTCCAGCCCCAGCGCATGGCGAGGCTGGTGGAGTTCCACGCGCGCGACGAGAGCTACCCGGGGCTGGCGGAGGTCGTGGAAAGGACCCTCGAGGTGACATGGTACGCGCCGCATGAGGCAAGCGCGTACCGGCAGGAGATCCGAAACGCGGTCGATCGCGTCGTGCTCGACAGGATGATGTCGGAGGCGGGAAGCGGAGACAACACGGCGCAGGTTAGGGCGGTCCTGGCGGCTGAGATCGCGAGCTTGGCGGGTTGGCTCGAGACGCAGGACACGCCGATGCCTCACCAGCAGCTGGCGCTGGAAGACGTCCGGCGTTGGCAGCAGCGACCGGAGGGCGTGACGCCGGCGACTCGGCCCGCGCCGTTGCCGCCGGGAAGCCCGATTGGCCAGGCACGTTTTGAATGACGAATGTCGAACATCGAATGTCGAATGTCCAAATGAATTCTGAATCTCCAAGGGTTGGGCCTTGGGGCTGTTGGCCATCGAGCACACGCTACGCGAAACGGTTTCATCTATCTGAAACAAAAGCCTCTGACGGCACCGGTTGACCGGCGCCGATCGAGCGCGAAAGTTATCCGTATCCCGACGCTCAAATAGAGGCTCCGGACGCTGGACATTGCTCGGCGAACGGAAAGGCCACCAGGAGGAGAAATGTCCGAAGACCGCACACCGACGGGCGTGCTCCGAGAGGAGCATCGACTGATCCTGAAGGTTCTCGACGTCCTGCAACAGGTTCTGGAAAAGGGCGGTTCGGGTGATTGGGATATCGACGCGATGGAGGAGTGCGTGGCGTTCTTCCGGCTGTTCGCCGACGCGTGCCACCACGGCAAGGAAGAGGACCTGTTGTTCCCCGAGTTGCAGACGCGCGGGATGTCACGGGATGAAGGCCCGATAGCCGTGATGCTGTTCGAGCACAAGCAGGGGCGGGCTCTGGTCGGCCAGATGGCCGGCTCGCTGGAGGGCGCCCGCAAAGCGGAGACGGAAGCTCTGTCGAAATTCGAGGAAGCGGCTCGCGCATACCTGCAGCTACTTCGGGGCCACATAAACAAGGAGGACAACGTCCTCTTCAACATGGCCGACTTCATGGTCGACAAGCCGGGCTGCCAGCGTCTGTGCGATGAGTACGACGTAGTCTGCGCCCACCGGTTCGAGGGGCACAGCAAGGAGGAGCTGGAGCGGATTGCGGGCAACCTTGTGGAGGAGTACGGCAGTCAATAGAGTGGAGCCCAACCAACCATCGAAATTGGCAGACCGACCTTGGGGGGATCTGGACCAGGTCTGTCGAGTCAGTTGCACTCGTCTACGAGTTCGCAACGATCCATCAACTTCACAGCGGAAAGGCACAGGATGACCATGCTAGGACGAGCTGGAGCGGCTTTCGCTTGTGCGCTGCTCTGCGCCGCGGCGCTGTTGCCGGATACGGCCGACGCCCAGACGAAGCTACTGAGGTTCCCGGACATACACGGCGACCAGGTCGCATTCTCGTACGCCGGCGATCTGTGGGTGGCGCCGGCCGCCGGTGGGACGGCGACGCGGCTGACGGCCCATGCCGGGCTGGAGCTGTTCCCGAAGTTCTCGCCGGACGGGCGGTGGATCGCCTTCACCGGCCAGTACGACGGGGACGAGCAGGTCTATATCATACCGGCGACGGGCGGTGTGCCGAAGCAGCTTACGTACTATCCGGCGCGCGGCCCGCTGGCGCCGCGCTGGGGCTACGACAACCAGGTCTACGACTGGACGAACGACGGCTCGGCCGTGCTGTTCCGTTCGGTGCGCGGCGATGGCTGGGACCTGACGGACAGCCGGCTGTACACGGTTCCAACCGAGGGCGGTCTTCCGACGGCGCTGCCGATGCCCGTGACGGGTGCTGGCTCGTATTCTCCGGACGGGAACCGCGTGGCCTATTCGTACCCTTTCCGCGACTTCCGGGCCTGGAAGCGCTATGAAGGCGGTTGGGCGCAGGACCTGTACATCTTCGATCTCACCACGAACGAGAGTCAGAAGATCGCGGATCATCCGCGTGCCGATCGCGATCCGATGTGGATCGGCGACCTGGTCTATTTCGCGTCCGATCGCGACGGGACTCTGAACCTGTACTCCTACAATCCTGCAGACGGCCGAACGACGCAGCTGACGCAGAGCACGACGTGGGACGTGCGCTGGCCGAGCGATGACGGACAGGGCCGCATCGTCTACGAATCCGACGGCGAGCTGGTTGTCTTCGATGTTGCTTCGGGAAACTCGACGCCGATCTCGATCAATGTTCAAGATGATGGCCTGGCCGCGCGGCCGTCGCGGATCAGCGTGGCGGGCAACATCGAAGGCTGGGCGCTGAGCCCGAAAGGCGAGCGGGCGCTGTTCGTCGCACGCGGCGACGTGTTCACGGCGCCGATCGAGCACGGCCCGACGCGCAACCTGACCCAATCAGCGGGCGCGCACGACAAACACGCCCGCTGGTCGCCGGACGGCTCGAAGATCGCGTTCGTGAGCGACATGAGCGGCGAGGAGGAGATCTACGTCATCGACCAGGAAGGGTCGGGTGAAGCGGAGCGACTGACGAGCGGCGGCACGGGGATGATCTACTGGCCCCAGTGGTCGCCGGACGGCGAGCACATCGCGTACAGCGACAAGGAAGGGAAGCTGTACGTCCTGAACGTCGAGTCGAAGGACAGGAGAGAGGTCGCAGACGAGCACCAGAACCAGATCTTCGACTACACGTGGTCGCCGAATGGTGGCTGGCTGGCGTTCACGCTCAACGAGCCCAACGGGTTTGCGTCGGTCTGGGTTTACGGCATGGCCGACAGGCAACTGCATCGGGTCACAGGGGAGATGTTCAACGAATTCTCGCCGACCTGGGATCCGGAGGGGAACTATCTGTTCTATATGGCGGATCGCGCGCTGGCGCCGCAGATCGGCTCGTTCGAGTGGAACTACGTGGTGGACCGCGAGACGTGGATCTATGCGCTCGCGTTGCGCGGGGATGTGGAGCATCCGTTTCCGCCGCGCAGCGATGAGGTTGAGGTCGATGGGGATGGGGATGGCGATGGGGATGACGAGGGAGAGGAAGAAGCGGAAGGGCCGATTGCGATTGAATTTGAAGGGTTGGGGGAGAGGGTTGTGAGGGTACCGGTTGGGAATGGGAACTACGGCGGGCTGACGGCGCTGAAGGGGAGCCTGCTATACGTCGAGGGCGCGCCATTCTTCTACGGCGCTTCGAGCGGACAGAGCGCGTCGATCAAGATCTTCTCGATGGAGGACCGCGAGGAGAAGACGGTACTGGACGAGGTAGGCAACTACGCGCTTTCGCACGACCGGAAGAAGATGCTGGTTGCCCAGGCCGGCAGCTTCGCCCAGTACGATGTGAAGGCGGACGCGTCGGGCTCGAGGAAGGCGGTCTCGACCGCCGGGCTGAGCGTGGATCGCGTGCCCGCGGAAGAGTGGGAGCAGATCTTCAACGAGGTATGGCGGCGCTTCCGTGACTGGTTCTACGTCGACAACATGCACGGCTACAATTGGGATGCGCTGCGCGAGCAGTACTACCCGCAGCTGGCGCATGTCGCGCATCGCTCGGATCTCAACTACGTGATCGGCGAGATGATCGCGGAGCTGGCCGTCGGCCACGCCTATATTCAGGGCGGCGACTACGAGGTTCCGAGTCGTGAGCCCGTGGCGCTGCTGGGCGCGACGTTCGAGCTGGATGAAGGCTCTGGTCGCTATCGCATCGCGAAGATCTACGAAGGCGACAACGCAGAGGACCGTTACCGTTCGCCGCTCACCGAGATCGGCGCGAACGTTTCGGTCGGGGATTACATCCTGGCCATCAACGGAGACGAGCTGCAGGCGCCGGAGAACCCGTACCGAATGTTGCGCGGGAAACACTCCGCGCCGCTGACGTTGACGGTGAACGGCAGGCCGACGATGAACGGCGCGCGAGAGGTGACGATCAACCCGCTGACCAGCGAGCTTCCGCTGAAGTATTTCACCTGGGTGGCGGCGAAGCGCCGCTATGTGGAAGAGGCGACCGACGGCCGAGTCGGCTATATGCACATTCCGGACATGGGCGGCGATGGCATCCGCGAGTTCATCAAGTGGTACTACGGCCAGATCCGCAAGGAAGGAATGATCATCGACGTGCGGGGGAACGGGGGCGGCAACGTCTCTGCGATGCTGATCCAGCGGCTGAGCCGTGATTTGCTCGGTACGCGGTTTAGCCGTACGGCGGATTGGCCCGGCACGTATCCGACGACGGTCTTCTACGGGCACATGGTGTGCTTGATCAACGAGACGTCGGCGTCGGATGGTGACATCTTCCCGGCGCGGTTCCAGAAGGCGGGTCTCGGGCCGCTGATCGGGAAGCGGACCTGGGGCGGCGTCGTCGGCATCAGCGGCCACGGCCCGCTGGTCGATGGCGGGATCGTGTTCGTGCCGCAATACGCGACCAACGATTTGGACGGAAGCTATATCATCGAGGGCATTGGTGTGGCGCCCGACATCGAGGTCGAGAACACTCCGGAGTCCGTGATCGCCGGCCAAGACTTCCAGCTGGAGCGCGGTGTCCAGGAAGTGCTGGAGGCGATGGCCAGGGATCCGAGAAGGCTGCCGGAGCGTCCACCGGCGCCGGTGAAGACGAAGTAGGGCCGGCGAAGGGCGGCGTAGGTCCGGGACTCCGGACCGGAAGCTGACTCGAGCGCGGGGAGCGTCCAGAGGTGCAGGGCGCTCCCCGTGTTTCATCTTCTGCCGCCCGAGCAGGCGCTCGTCCGGCGTTGCGCTTTCCGGCTAGCCGCCAGGGCCCGTATCTTTAGCCATCGCCGGGATACGATCTTAACAGAGGTCGCCAGACATGACTCCGTGGCAGCGATCCGTATGGCGGGCCGGGGGACTGCTGGTCGTGGCCGCCATCGTGGCAGGCTGCGACGGAGCAACGGAACCGGAACTGCCCGTAGAGATACCAACGGCGCTGGCGCTCGACTCCGACCGCTCTGGTAACCGCGATGTTTGGGTGCTTTGGCCGGACGGCCACATGACCCAGATCACGGACCACCCGGCCTGGGACGGGTGGTCCGACTGGTCGCCGGACGGCGAGCGAATCGCCTTCTACAGCGAACGGGACGGAAATCCTGAGGTCTACGTCGTCGATGTCGATGGTACGGACATGGTCAACCTGACGGAACACGCGGCCGTAGATGCCCACCCGGACTGGTCGCCGGATGGCGGAGAGATTCTGTTTCACTCGGACAGGAACGGCGACTTCGACATCTGGGTCATGAACTCGGACGGATCCGAACCGCGGAACCTGACCGAAGCGATGGAAGGTGATCAAGGCTTCGCGGTCTGGTCGCCTGACGGCAGCCTCATAGCCTTCCACTCGATGCTTGGCGTTGCCACGAACATCTACGTGATGAACGCTGATGGGACGGACGTTCACCCACTGACGAACCTATCGGGGTTCGACGGGCGGCCCGGCTGGTCCCCGGATGGGGCCATGATGGCGTTTCAGTCGGACCGGGCCGGCCCGTACGACATCTACGTCATGAACGCGGACGGCAGCGACGTGCGTGCACTGACCCGAGATATTGCCCTGGACGGAGTCCCGACCTGGTCGCCGGACGGAGAGTGGATCGCGTACGCGTCGCTGTTGAGCGGAAACGATTCGGAAGTGTATCTAATTCGGCCCGACGGAAGCCAGCGCACGAACCTGACACGCCATGGTGCGTTCGATGCCTGGCCCGATTGGAAGCCGCTTCCGTGAGTAAAGGAGAGAAGGAGGAGGGAATGGTATATCGGAGCGTTGCCGCATTCGTGTGTACGCTGGCGCTGGGGATGGCCGCACCGACGTTTGCAGGGGCGCAGGGGACTGGCAGGCTCGACGTGCACGACCTCGTCGGCATGGACCGGATCGCCGACGCACAGGTCTCGCCCGACGGCGACTGGGTGGCCTTCTTGGTCAGCTCGCTGGACAAGGAAGCGAATCGTCGTCGCTCGGACATCTGGGTCGTTCGCACGGACGGGACCGATCTGCGCCGGCTGACGACGCACGAGGCGGCCGACTTCAACCCGCGCTGGTCGACGACGGGCAGCACCGTTTGGTTTCTGTCGACCCGGTCGGGCAGCTCGCAGGTCTGGTACAAACGCATAGACGGCGACGGGGCGGAGCAGGTGACCGATCTGCCGCTGAACGTCGGCAACCTGGTGCTGTCGCCCGACGGGCGAAACATCGCGTTCACGCTCGAAGTCTACCCGGACTGTCCGGACATCGAGTGCACGGTCTCGCGGGCCGAGGCCGAGCGTGACCGCAAAGCGAGCGGCCGTCTGTACGAAGGGGTCTTCATCCGGCACTGGGATACTTGGAAGGACGGGCGCCGCTCGCACGTGTTCGTGATGCGATCGAGCGGTGGCGCGCCGCGCGACTTGATGGAAGGTGTAGATGCCGACTCGCCGTCGAAGCCGTTTGGAGGGGCGGAGGAGATCACGTTCACGCCCGACGGCAACGCGGTGGTGTTCACGGCCCGGATCGCCGGGCGGGAAGAGCCGTGGTCGACGGACTTCGATCTCTACGTCGCTGCCATCGACGGATCGGCAGCGGCCAGCCTGATCACGCTCGACAACCGCGCCTGGGACACGGGTCCCGTCTTTTCGCCGGACGGAAAGACGCTGGCCTATCTGGCCATGGAGCGGCCGGGCTACGAGTCGGACCGGTTCAGGATCGTCCTCAAGCCGTGGCCGGATGGAGAAGCGCGTGCCCTAACCGAGGATTGGGACCGTTCGGCGGGTGGGATCACCTGGTCGCCCGACGGGAAGACGATCCTGGCCACGGCCTCCAACCTGGGGAACGTGGCGCTGTTCGCGGTCGACGTGGCGAGCGGTGAGGTCCGCGAGCTGATCGGCGAAGGGCACGTTCGCTCGCCCGCCTACGCAGGCGATCGGATCGTGTTCGGCCTGGACCACCTGCGCTCGCCGGTCGAGCTGTACTCGGCGAAGCACGACGGCTCGGACATCAAGGCGATCACGCGGGTCAATCACGACAAGCTAGCCGGTATCCGCATGGGCGAGACCGAGCAGTTCACGTTTGCGGGCTGGAACGGCGAGACCGTGTACGCCTGGATGGTGAAGCCGGCGGACTTCGATCCCGATCGGGAGTACCCTGCGGCTTTCATCATACACGGCGGCCCGCAGGGCACCTCCGACGACGATTTCCACTACCGCTGGAACCCGCAGATCTACGCCGGGGCGGGATACGCGGCGGTCCTGGTGGACTTCCACGGCTCGACCGGTTACGGACAGGCGTTCACCGACGCGATCCGGGGCGACTGGGGCGGGAAACCGCTGGAAGATCTACAGAAGGGTCTGGCGGCGGCGCTTCAGAAGTATCCGTGGATGGATGGCGACCGCGTCTGCGCGCTGGGCGCGTCGTACGGCGGCTACATGGTCAACTGGATCGCCGGTAACTGGCCGGACGGTTTCCGTTGCCTGGTGAACCACGACGGCGTCTTCGACCAGCGGATGATGTACTACGGCACCGAGGAACTGTGGTTCCCGGAGTGGGAACACGGCGGGACGTACTGGGAGAGCGTTGAAGGCTACGAGAGACATAACCCGGCCCGGTTCGTGGAGAACTGGCGGACGCCGATGCTGGTCGTTCACGGCGCGAACGACTTCCGCATCCCGCTGGATCAGGGGATCGGAGCCTACACGGCGCTGCAGCGGAAGGGAATCCCGAGCCAGTTCCTGTACTTCCCGGACGAGAACCACTGGGTCTTGAGCCCGGCGAATAGTGTGCTGTGGCACGAGACGGTGTTGGAGTGGTTGGATCGTTGGTTGCGGCAGCCGATGCCGTAGAGTCAGGTGGTGTTGGGCGTGGCGGGTCGGCTGGGAGTGGGTCGTTTCGCTTCGGCCTCCCCCGCGCTCACGCCTGGCGGCGTGACCGCGGGGTCGCAAAACCAGCTTCGCTCGACGACCCGCTCCCAGCCTCTCGGTGCGCCGCCTCGGACAGAGCCGGTGAAGCCGTCGCAGCCCGCAACACAAGCGATCGCACTCCCCCACCTGCGCGGAAGGCGGCTGGAAGCTGGAACGCCTCGAACAGCTCTGACCCACTCTTTGTTGTGATTCGAGGTTCTACGTTCGCAGGAAGGATCCCACCGGGCAGGCAAAGCCGGGAATAACGTCTTCTCCGTTCAGAGTCTCGCTGTCGGCCACCAGCGATTCGGTGCCGTCGCCGCGGTAGACGCGGACGTGGCGGCGCCGCGGATCCACGACCCAGACGAGGCGACAACCGGCCTGCAGCCAGTCACCGATCTTGGCGAGCACCTCGCCGGGCCGGTCGCTGGGTGACAAGACCTCCACCACTAGGTCGGGTGCCAGCGCCGCGTATCCAGCCGGTGGCGGATCCGGGAGGCGCTCACGGGAGACAAACGAAATGTCGGCGGCGCGCACGGTGTCGGGGTCACCGGTCAGCTTGAACCCCGTCTCCGCGGCGAGGACGCGGCCGAGCTCGTTGGCATCGACGAAGTTCTTGAGGAAGTTGGCGAGATCAGCCGTGATCGCCCCGTGCTGGTAGCCGGGTGGCTCGCGAACGACCAAGACGCCTCTGACCAGTTCGGTGCGCTTGCCGGGAAGCTTCAGGTGAAGCAGCTCGTCCGCGGTCATCAGCTGAGCGGTGTTCATATTCCCATTATAGCGCTGGCGCTGTTGCATGGCGAGCGAATTTCGGCCACCGACGTCAACCGATTGTCATCGCTCCCAGCCTGTCGGTGCGCCGCTTGGACAGGGCCGGGAGGAGTCGGGGGACCGACGAGCGTAGTTGGTGTTAGCGGCCCGGCTCGGGTCGCACGGTAGAGTCTGTTGCTGCTTTCCACCATACGCCCCCGGTGAGCCGCCCACTTGTGTGCCGGGCCGAGCGGAGCGAGCGGTTCCCGAAGCGACCAGGCAATGCCGGTCGGAGAGGAGGTCGAGGATGTAGACTGAAACTCTGAGGAGTCGTCCCGTGGGTGCGAAGCCCACCCAGCCAAAGCGTAGCCGGCAGGCTGGTAGCCAGGCTTGCTGCCGTCCCTGTAAGGGGGCGGTTGAAGCGTAGTCAGGCGAACGGGTGGGCCGCGGAAAAGGCAGCCCCGAAATCTCGCATGTTCCAGTGCCCAAGGGGTGGGGACCCCTGAAGGCAGCACTCCTGGAGGCGATAGGGCGAGCCGAAGGGGGACCGGCGGGGTGGTTGACCGCGGCACGGCCGAAGAGGACGGCCCGGTAACCTGGGAGACCCCTGAACGTCCAGTCGGAAGATCCGGGCGACGGAGAACCGGTGACCCTCTCCGACGCGCCGTCGGCAGCAAGCGGTCCGGCGGCCGGCCTCGTGGCGAAACCGTCACGGCGCACAGAACCAGCGCTTGCCCAACTGGTAAGGCGCAGCCGAGGGCAGACCGGAGGCGCGCTGACGCGGCGGGGGAGTCGGATGGCCGCATACGAGCGATGAGGGTGGGGAACGGGCTATGGCACCCGGACCCAGCGGAGCAAAGGCGGCCAGTGTTGAGGCAGAACTTCAGGAGGGAAACATGACCTCGAGCTCAGACCGAGGAGCGCTCATGTCCCCGGGACTTCTGAAGGTAGCGAAGCGAGCGCAGCGAAACCCGGACGCTCGATTCAACTCATTGGCGCACCTCGTGGATGAGGCAGCGCTGGGACGGGCCTTCCGAC